>CAZHEZ010000047.1:0-41392 GCA_964531315.1 uncultured Candidatus Obscuribacterales bacterium
GCCTGTTGTACTATCATAGGATCTTCGGCAACATGCTTTCTTGCTTCTCGATCGGCGGCCAGATCAAGCACAGCCTCCTTGGCCAGGCGCCCTTCTTTGCTGAAAGGGTTGAGTCGAAAACAATACTCGAATTCGGCTTTGGCGGCTTCGTACTCCCTGAGCTGCTCGAGGGTGCGGGCCAGGTAAAAGTGCGGTTTCCAGTTCATCGGGTCCTTGGCGCAGGCTTCCTCGAAGAACATGGCTGCAGTGTGGAAACGCTTGTAGTAATACTGCTCGACACCGTCTTCCAGAGGACCTGCCGCGGCGCGCGGCGCCCAAAGCCCTACTGCACCGACGACGATAAACATAGTAAAAAGGACTCGAACAACTGATAACTGTAGAAAGGATTTGAACATGCTGGAAAGCGGGCGCCAGGTTTGCTTAGGATAGCGAATACTCTATATTATCCGAAAAACGTCCATGCGCTTGACATCTTAATGTTTGGCAGCCGATAAGCCTTGAAGAGACCGAAAAAACGGTTAAATTGGGCAAAAACGGATAATAATGAATGGTTGTCCCCGGCTCAAAGCGGAAATCAGGTTTTTAGATGTTTAGTGGAGTCCCACCTGTCCACTTGATGTGGTCGAGTATGTTCGACCCAAAGCGTCCGCAGGTTGAAAAGGCGATTGATTGGAAGCGCCTTGGTCGCCTCTTTCTTCCTTATTGGAAACAGGAAGTGGTGGTAATTGCGTGCATCATCGCCGTGTCGGTGCTCGGGCTTTTGCCATCAGTCTTGACCATGTATCTGATCGACAAAGCGATACCTTCCGGACACTTTGAAAAGGTGGCGCTTATCGTAGGAGCGATGGCCCTATCTGCTCTTGCCTCTTCTTCAATCAGTGCCTTGCAGGGTTATATGAATTCACTGGTGGGCGAAAGCATCATGCGTGACCTGCGCATCCAGCTGATGACGCACATGCACAAAATGCCCCTGGACTTTTTCACCAGCACCAAAACCGGCGAGGTGATCAATCGCGTCACCAATGATGTAGACAGCATTGATGGCGTAGTGTCCGGGACGCTCGTCATGATTCTGATGAATATTGCCGTCATTATGACCACGCTAATCACAATATTCATGCTCGACTGGCGTCTATCGCTTTTGTCTCTGGCGGTTTTGCCTTTTATGGTAGCACCGCTCTGGCCGGTCGGCAGAAAGATGTACGAGATCCGCAAGGCGACCAGGGAAAAACGCGACGAAATGCAGGCTATTGGGCAGGAGACCTTATCTGTTTCCGGAATCGTTTTGCTTAAGTCATTCAACCGCGAAATATTCGAGAGCGATCGATACCATCGACTGGGCAGCGACCTGATGAAATTCGAAATCAAGCTGGCCATGGTCGGTCGCTGGTTTATGGCCCTTATTAATGCAATGGTGACGCTTGGTCCGGCATGCATCTGGCTTTATGGCGGATGGTTGTGCATTCATTCCGGAATTACAGTCGGTATGGTCGTCACATTCGTGGCATTGCTCGGTCGTCTCTATACCCCTGTAGCCACTCTTGCCGGTGTGCAGATTCAGATAATGACGGCTCTGGCGGTCTTCGAAAGGATTTTCGATTATCTCGATCTGGAAGAAGAAAAGGATGATTCAAACCTGCCAAAACTCGATGCCAGGGCCGGTGAAATCAATTTCGACCATGTCAGCTTCTCATATCCCAACGGCAGGCAAGCGATAGAAGATGTAAGCTTCCGCATCAAACCAGGTCAGATGGCTGCTCTTGTGGGACCATCAGGGGCCGGAAAAACCACAATCAGCATGCTTTTGCCTCGCTTCTATATTCAACAGGAAGGGACGATAACAATAGATGGGCAAGACGTGCGCAATGTCCGACTGCCATCACTGAGAGAAAATATCGGAATAGTGACGCAAGAAACTTATCTTTTCCATGACACTGTTTTGAACAATCTGATTTATGCCAGGCCGACTGCCACCAGAGATGAGGTGATTGCTGCCTGCAAAGCCGCCAATATTCACGATTTTATCGAAACGCTGGAAAAACAATACGACACCACAGTCGGTGAGCGCGGACATAAATTGAGCGGCGGTGAAAGACAGCGCTTGGCGATCGCGCGCGTGCTTTTGAAGAATCCGCAGATTCTCATTCTCGATGAAGCCACCTCTTCTCTCGACTCTGAAAATGAAGCATTGATCCAGGCGGCTCTTACCCCGCTCATCAAAGGGCGCACCAGCCTGGTGATCGCCCACAGGCTATCGACTATTATTCAGGCGGACACGATTCTTGTCGTGGAAGAGGGCCGCATCGCCGAAACCGGCACTCATGAAGAATTGATTCACAAAGACGGGCTCTACAATCGGTTATACAAGACTCAATTCCGTGAAACTGCGCAGATATGAAGATCCGAAGTAATAGGGGCATATAGGAAGACTTGAATGTCTCGAGGTGTGAAGTCCGTTCACTCGGTGTTCATATATAAGACGTATAAAAATGTAAGATGGCCGCGAATCGGCATCAAGGATTCGGAGGTATTTGATGAAAATCGCAATTACTGGTTCTACCGGGCTGGTAGGTAAAAAAATCATTGCCGGACTGGAAGCTGACGGACATCAAGTAGTCAAGCTCGTACGCGGGTCGCGCAACAAGCCTGATGAATTCTTATGGAATCCGGACACGGAAAAGATCGATGCCAAAGCATTCGAAGGTACAGATGCGGTCATCCACCTGGCAGGAGAAAACATTGCCTCAAAGCGTTGGACGTCAGAGCAAAAGATGAAGATCAAAAAAAGCCGGGTGGATGGAACCAGGCTAATAGCCGGCACTATCGCCGCGCTCGAGAATCCACCGCGCACATTGATCAGCACATCGGCCATCGGGTACTACGGAGACAGAGGAAATGAATTCCTCACAGAAGAAAGCACTTCCGGAGCCGGTTTTCTCGCCGCCGTCTGCCGAGATTGGGAAGATGCGACAAGAACAGCGGAGTCTAAAGGACTGCGCGTCGTGCATGCACGCCTTGGTGTGGTGCTCAGCCGCGAAGGCGGTGCACTGAAGATGATGCTGCCCCCATTTCTCATGGGTGCGGGCGGTCCGCTCGGTGATGGGAAACAATACATGAGCTGGATCGATCTTGATGATGCGGCAAGGGTATTTATCTATTTAGCAACTAAGAGCAACTTGAGCGGACCGGTCAATGTCGTGGCACCAAATCCGGAGACAAATGCGCAGTTTACCAAAACGCTGGCAAGAGTGCTCCACAGACCAGCTTTCTTCCCCGTGCCGACCATTGGCGTCAAGGTGATGTTCGGCGAGATGGGTCAAGAGTTACTGCTGGCCAGCAATAAAGTCAGTGCTGACAAACTGGTCGCTGCCGGTTTTCAATTCTCTTACCCGGAATTGGAGTCGGCGCTCAAACATGAGTTGAATTAGAAAGTTAGCACCGCCCTGGGGCAAGAAGACAAAGCACTACAGGTGAGCACACTTTGCCGGACGAAGACCAAAAAAGCAGGCAGCAAACTTTCAGCGCTGGCAGGCATGCCAATTTTCTGCCCGGGCACAGCGATCAGCTGCAGTTGCTTGTTCGGGCTGTAGAATGCGCGCGCAACGGCATAGTGATCACCGATCCTCTGCGCACGGACAATCCGATTATTTACGCAAATCCAGCTTTCTCAGAATTGACCGGCTATGCAAACGAACAAATCATTGGGCGCAACTGTCGCTTTTTGCAACGTGACGACAGAGAGCAGGTTGCCGTTAAGGAAGTTCGTGACGCTATCAGTAAAGGAATGACCATCACCTCCATTTTGAGAAACTATAAGAAAAACGGCACACTCTTTTGGAACGAGTTGACTGTTTCTCCAGTGAAAGACGAACAAGGGCGCATCATTAATTTCGTCGGTATTCAAAATGATGTCACGGCACGCATTGATTCGGAGAAAAGAGTACAAGAGTTTTACTCTGTGATCTCGCACGAATTGCGCACCCCTCTTTCATCAATTCACGGTGCTTTAACAGCTATTGAGGAAGGTTCTGCCGGTCGCGCCAACGCACAGGTGATGCGGCTTGTTCGCATAGCAACTGATAATTCGACCAGGTTGATGCGACTGATCAACGATATTCTCGATTGGAAGAAGTTAGAGGCCGGAAAGTTCAAATTGAATCTGGCATCCTTTGATCCGGAACAAGCCGTCACAGCGGTGATCAGCGAATTGCAATCCATGGCGGAAGCAAAGAAAGTCGACCTGTTTGCCGAAGTACTTCCTCATCACGATCTGCTTGCCGACCAGGATCGCATCATTCAGGTCCTGATCAATCTGACCGCTAACGCGATCAAGTTCTCGCCTGAAGGGCGACGAGTACAGATCCGGCTGGAAGCACCGGCCCAGGACACAATTCGCTTTTCAGTCATAGACAGAGGACCGGGCATAGCAAACGAACACATGGACAAATTATTTGTCCGCTTTCAACAACTGGACTCGTCGGACACCAGAAAAAAAGGCGGTTCCGGTCTGGGTCTAGCCATCTGCAAAGCGATTGTCGAACTGCATGGCGGTAACATCGGCGTCTCCAGCGTGGTTGGAGAAGGTTCGTCTTTTTGGTTCGAGATTTTCAGTTAGTACAAGTTTCCTATTCCTGATTCGGCACGGAAGCAGCTGCCTCACCACCGGCGATGCGCATCAAATAGCCGCGGTTTCTTACGTTTTCTATAAATGAACTTTCTTCTGACCCGGCAGTGTCGATTGAGCGCCTGAGCAGTTTTATATGCGTGCGCACGGTATCAGGAGAAGCGCTGGCATCGTCCATCCAGACTCTATCAAGAATGGCCTCTGCACTGAATACCTGATTAGGGTGGCGCATGAAAAATTCGAGCATACTGTAGACTTTCGGTCTCAGTTTCAATGCCTTGCCGCCTTTCAAAACTGAGCAACTGACTGGATCCAGCTCCAGATCTCCGGCTTTCAATATTGTTTGCGCCATCGACTGCGGTCTTCTCAAAAGTGCCCTCACTCTGGCCAGCAATTCACGCGAGTGAAAGGGTTTTGTCAGATAGTCGTCGGCGCCGAGATCAAGTGCTTTTTCTTTGTCGTCAATTGTCGTTTTGGCAGTCAGCATAAGAATCGGTGTTTTGCCGCCGCTCTCGCGAAATCCTTTGAGCACATCGACACCGCTCACATCTGGCATCATCCAATCAAGAATGATCAGGTCATATTTGTATGCGCGCAAGACCGGCAAAGCATCTTTGCCTCCGCTTAAGGCTTTCACCGAATGCCCTTTGTTGGACAGCGTGATCTTCAACACTTCCATCAGATCAGCATCGTCTTCAACCACAAGAATTTTAGCCATGCCTTATTTTACCTGACCGGGGCAGTCTCTTGTTAATTCTCTCGTTTCTATTATATAAAAACGCCCGAAAAGTCTTGTAAAAGAACATGTTCACAGCTTGTTCACCAAAAGGAATTATGTTGATATTGGCAGGTTAGATTCTTCCATTCGGACCATTACGGGCGAAGGAACAGATTTATGAATATAAGAGATTCTCAGATCAATCGAAAGACCCATGCAGTCATTATCGGAGCGGGACTCTCCGGATTGTCCTGCGCCTATCATCTAAAAAAAGCCGGCGTCGATTTTACAATTTTGGAGTCTTCCGATGATGTCGGCGGTAGGGTCAGATCTGATGTTGTAGAGGGATTCGTTCTCGATCGCGGATTTCAAGTCTTGTTGACTGCTTATCCAGACGCACGTGAATTGCTCGATTTCGACAAGCTGGATTTGAAGTCATTTGTGCCAGGTGCGATAGTTCGATTCAACGGTGAGTTTCACACTGTCGCTGACCCATGGCGCAGACCAGCTGATTGTTTGAAATCTGTCTTTAATCCCATAGGCACATGGAAAGATAAACTGTTGATCGCCAAAATGCGCCAGAACGTGATCAAAACGCCTCTCAGATCTTTGTATGAGCGCAAGGATCAAACCACCATCAGCTTCTTGCATCAATTTGGTTTTTCAAACAACATTATCAACCGATTCTTCCGCCCCTTCTTCGGCGGTGTATTTTTCGACAGATCGCTGTCTACATCCAGCAAGATGCTTGAATTCACATTTCGTATGTTCTCATTAGGGGACACTTCATTGCCTACGGGTGGAATGGGGGCAATCTCAAAACAGCTTTTCGAGAAAATCGGCTCATCGAAGGTACGCTTCAACAGCCCCGTCAAGGAATTGAGAAGCAATTCAGTATTACTGGAAGACGGTGCCGTCATTTTAACGGACGCCATTGTAGTAGCTACAGAAGGCCCGGAAGCATCCAGACTTTTGCGCAAGGAAATGGTGCAAAAGATGCGCTCAACCAGATGCATCTATTTCGCCGCGAAAAAGGCACCAATGTCAGCACCGATGCTGGTATTGAACGGAGAAGAAACTGAGTTGATAAACAATCTCTGCATTCCGAGCAATGTAAATTCGTCTTATGCACCAAAAGGACAGAGCCTGATAAGCGTAACCGTCATAGGACGCGATGACTTGAAAGACGTGGATTTGGAAATGGCCGTTTTGAAACAGTTGGAAGCCTGGTACGGAAAAGAGGTATCCAGCTGGAGACATTTGAAAACCTACAACATTAAGATCGGACTGCCAGATTATGGCGATCTGTCGCTTGCTGAAGTTGAAAAAAAAGTACGAATTGTTAAAGGAACATATGTTTGCGGCGATCACAGAGACACCGCATCCATCCAGGGAGCTCTGTCTTCCGGAAAGCGTGCCGCTCTCACTTTGATTGAGGATTTTGAAGCATCATTGCAGACAGCGGCCGGTTAATCGAAAAATCTGCGATGATCTACCCCATCTTAGATGAGGTTTCTTCAATGTCACGCTATAAAAACCTGTCGCTGGCCCTGGCTGCAGCAGTCTTGTTCTTCTCCAATGCAGCAACACCTGCAGGCGCCGACGAGGAATCCAAAGTGAAGGAAAGCAAATCTCACGCGGTAAAAGTGGGAGACAAAGCACCGGACTTCTCGCTTAAGTCAGGCAGCGGAGAGACAGTAACTCTTGCCGACTTCAAAGGCAAAAAATCCGTGGTGCTGTTTTTCTATCCGAAAGACGAAACTTCGATTTGCACCAAAGAAGCGTGCGCATTTCGAGATCAGTTTCAAGTGTTCAAAGATCTGGGCGCTGAAGTAATCGGCGTCAGCTCGGATTCTGAGTCATCGCACAAAGGCTTTGCCGAGCACCACAAATTGCCCTACACACTTTTGTCCGATCAAGACGGCAAATTGAGAAAGACCTATGGGGTGCCGTCTACGATGGGCATCGTTCCCGGCAGAGTCACCTATGTAATCGATAAGGATGGCATCGTCAAACACGTGTTCAACTCCCAAATGGAAGGAGAAAAGCATGTCACTGAGGCGATTGCCACCCTTAAGAAGATTTCTTCTACAAACTAATTGGCAATTGGATCGCTCTGAATTGCAGATGCGGTGTTTCCATCGGATGTATCGGTGTCACCATCTTTGCCAAAAACGTTGTAGTCGAAAGTAAACTCCACTTCGACCTTGTCCGATGCGCCGGCCGGCAGTGGTCTAGCCGGACTGGCATTGCGCAGCGCGCTTAATGCGGCTTCGTCGGCGCCAGCCGTAGAGCCATGCCTGATGATTTTGGCATCAGAGATAATTCCATCTTTGCTGACCTTAAACGTTACTTCGGTATGGTGACTGTCATTGCTCTTCGGGGGGAACCAGGCTCGCTTGATTCTTCTCTGCAAGTCATTCATGAAAGGCTGAAAGTCAATGTCGTCGCGTACATTCTTTGCTTGCTGAGGACTTTCGACGGGCGGAGCAGCAGCAACTTCAGGTGTTTCTTGCTTGAGCAGATAGCTCCAAATTACCGACTTACCGAATGTGGAAGACTCAAAGGCGCTGAATTCGACGGTCCGATTGTAGGACGCTTCGTCATTAACGTTATAGGTGAGTACAAGAGAGGCAAAACCGGATACATATAAAAGGATAGGAATCGGCAAAATCAAACCGGCTCTGTGAATCCATTTTTGCGCGCCCAGGCTGAGTACATCGCAAGAACTGCCGACAAGAAACTTGTCGTTTTTAAACAGGTTGACCAGCGAAATCAGGTGCAAAGCCAGATAGGCAAAAACCGGCAGAAGAATCATGGCCGAAAATACATTGACGCCCCCATATTGTGCGAGCATCCAAACAAGACTGAGTGCGGACATTGTGAAATAAGCAAATCTAAGAATATGGGCGAATGGATTTCGCGAACGACCATTGGTCATGGCTGCTCTCCTGATAGACAGTATCTGTAGTAACCGACCTAACTAGGTGAATCTACTGTTACTATTTTTGATTCTTGTGCATGTAAAAACCATAGGAAAAACCCCTGGATCTGATTTGCGAAAAAAGCCTTTCTTAGTTGAGGCTTTCGTCCGGCGGAAAAAACATATTCATCGCCATTTTGTCGCCCTTTAGGGCAGCCAGAAATTTGAGGTTTTGTTGGGTGGCGGCAATATCTTCATGGCCGTCCGGCAAGAGACTCTTTTTGATGGCCAGACTGCGAGTGAAATACTGTGCTGACTGTGTGACGTCTTTTTGCTTGAGACTGTTGGTGCCAAGGAAGTCCAGAATATGGGCAGCTCTCATGCTGTTCTTGCCGAATTCTTCCTCGGCAATATCCAGGGCCTGAAGCAAATAGCCGTGCGCCTTTTCGTATTTGTTCTCGACCTGCAAACTATGGGCGTGCAAGAGCAGATTTTGTGTTCCGGAATTTCCTTCCTTGCTAAGTTTTTTCAGGATCAAAGCCTGGGCGCGCTCCTCCAATTCCAGGGCTTCTTTGACGCGCCGCTGCATTTTGTAGACGGTGGAGAGATTATAGACATGAATAATTAGAGCCGGATTCGTGGCACCAAGCGCATTTTCCAATATGGCCAGGGCACGCTCGAACAAAGGCGCCGCCTGGTCGAATTTCTCTCTTTCCAGATAGTATCCGCCCAGATTGTTGATGGCCACTGCCAGATGATGGTGTTCTTCACCAAGAGTTTTTGTCCAGATTTGAATGGCCCGCTCCAAAAGCTGCTGCACTTCAGCCGGTCGATTCTTGCGGCGATTGACTTCAGCCAGATTGACCAGACTGTATCCAACCTCAGGGTGTTCTGCTCCCAGAGTGTCTTCTCGAATCGAAAGGGCATCTGCGTGAGCCTTTTCGGCATCATCCAGGCGATCGGTGCGCTGGTAGAGAGCACCCAGATTGTCCAGGGTTTCGGCGTAGGAGGCATCCTTTTCTCCCACAGAACGGCGGCGCATGGCCAGAGCTTTCATATAAAATTCCAGCGCTTTTGCATCCTCACCCCGGCTCCAGGCTAATAAACCGAGGTCGTTGAAAGACTCGGCTACATCGGCATGATTTTCATCGAGATTGGCATTTCTTATAGAAAGTGACTCCTGAAGGGCATCTTCAGCTTCCGAGAAACGAGCCTGTTCGATGTACACAAGCCCCAATTCCTCCAGGGCTTTCGCTTTTGAGAGATCGGAATCAGTATTGGCGTCCGGCAGCGAGTCCAGAGCCGCTTTCAGCGCAGTTTCAGCATTGTCGTAGCGGCCCATGCGTCTGAGCGTCCGCCCTTGATCGGCTACACATGACAGTTTTTCCAAAAAAGACGCGCCGTCGCGTGCCATCTCCTCAACGGCAAGCGCGTATTCATCACTAGCTTCCGGATAGCGCCCGGCCGCGAAGGCAGCCTTGCCTCTCTCATGAGCGCTCAGATTCGGCATTTCTTCTCACGCAGCGTGGTTAAAATCCACTATATCAGGACATCTAAATACTGTGTGGCCATCCAGGCGCAAAAGCAAATCCAGACTCGATTCAGGCCAAGATAAGACTGGGGTCTAAGAGCGCTGGTGGATATACGAAACCTTTCGTAGCTTCCCCACTGACTGCTCGGGGGTTGCTGAGATATTGTTAAGCAATCCCTTGCACCACAACTGAGGTCTCGACGATGAGCGTATCTGATAACGCGGCTATTGCCCTGTTTGAGAAGGCCAAAAGTGATGACATCGTCACCCACAAAGAAGCCAAATCGCTGATCAAAGACGTCCAACTCGAAGATTGGCAGGCGATTGCTAAGAGATACACCGACGAAAATAACCTCTACGGCGTCAAAGGCGGGCTCTATGTTGAAGAGAAGCCGGACGAATTCATTATCCACAACAACGAGCAGGACCTGCGGGCCAAGAGCATATTCAACGGTCTAAAGAGTCTTGGAGTAGGCGGCCTTATGACCGGAGTGGGCTGGGGCGGCTATTCTCTGGCAGGCAAATATCTACTGGAAGGCGGCAGTCCTTACGCCAAGCTCGTCGGACTGGGCATCGGTATTGTTTCTGGGTATATCCACAACAAGCTGACGGCTCCGGAAATCGAGGAAACAAAGGCAAACCCGGACGTTCATATTCCCAAGACATCATTAAGTTCGCGAATACAGACCAGCAGCCTGATCATGCCCGAGCATTTAAACTTGCGCAAAACTGCCAGCGCTTAACATTCGCCAGGACCGGCCAAACGGTCAGGAAATGACGGCGCCAAGGCATATCTTGGTCAGTGAAAGGTGAAGTGTTGCGGCCCTTAGCAGTGGGCCGTATTTTGCCTTTACCGTCCCTGTACCGTCGCAATGGCACTTTTCATAAAGATGACGATGCATTTTCAAGGCGGCGTGTGAAGTCATCGTCGCAAAGTGATTCATCGGCCGGGGCAGATCCCCTAGAATAGATGACCCAGTTGCTCAGCGGGCAATTCTTTGCCGCACCAAGCAACGCTTTCAAAGAGCCCGAAGAGGTACGAGATGGCGCCTGTTTTGAAAAGCCCATACGCTGCAAGAATTGTTTCCATAGGAACAGCGGTCCCCCCTGGTCTTTTGACCAACAATGATCTGGAAAAAATGGTCGACACATCCGACCAGTGGATCACTGAAAGAACTGGGATCAAGCAACGTCACCTGGCCGACAAAGGCGTGGCCACATCAGATCTGGCCGCCGAAGCGGCACTGCAAGCGATCGAAAAGGCCGGTCTGAAACCTACAGACATCGAATTAATCATTGTCGCCACCATAACACCGGATATGATACTGCCCGCCACCGCTTGTTTAGTGCAAGACAAGATTGGCGCAACCGGAGCCTGGGGTTTCGATATTTCAATTGCCTGTTCCGGATTTCTTTATGCACTGCAAGTCGCCTGCCAGTTCGTTACTACAGGCGCTCACAAAAATGTCCTGGTCATCGGCCTGGATGTGATGTCGTCGATTATCGACTACACCGACCGCACCACCTGCATCATATTCGGTGACGGAGGCGGTGCTGCCGTTGTTCAACGCCCAAAAGACGGTGATCCGCCTGGAATGATCGATTACATCTATGAAGTGGATGGGTCCGGCGGTCCGGCTCTTTGTCTGCCCGGCGGAGGCAGCCGCAATCCCACAAGCCAGGACACTCTTCAAAAGAAAATGCACTTCGTCCATCAAGACGGGCAGGTTGTTTTCAAATTCGCCACCAGAAAGATGTCCGACCTGTGCCTGAAACTTTTGGAGCGCAATGGACTGACAGGAAAAGATGTCGATCTTTTTGTACCGCACCAGGCAAATCTCCGCATCATCACATATTCAGCCGAGCGCATCGGGCTTGATATGGATAGAGTCGTCGTCAATATCGACGAGTTTGGCAACACCACAGCCGGTACGCTTCCTCTGGCATTGCAATCAGCATTGACGGATGGCAGGCTTAAGGAAGGCTCTCTTGTTCTTCTGGCATCGGTCGGTGCCGGGTTCAGTGCCGGAGCGGCACTGCTGCGCTGGTCTTATTGAGTTTTGAGCTGACAAAAGTGTTTGAGGATTTGAAGCGATGAAGAAATCCGACCAAGAGAAACTGCTCAAGCGCATTCTCGTTCCACCCGGCAAAAAGATCTCGCTTAAAAAAGATTACGATCCCAGTTACAAACCAACTGCTTTAAGCAAAGAAGAAGCGCGTCAACTGCTGTCGGAAGGCATCGCAATGCTTGCCGAAATGCAGGATAAGCTTTACGCGCAAGACACCTATGCTTTGTTGATCATAATTCAAGCCATAGACGCAGCAGGCAAAGATGGCACTATCAAGCACGTCATGTCGGGAGTGAATCCGCAGGGTTGCCATGTCACCAGTTTTAAAGCGCCGTCAGATGAGGAATTAGACCACGACTATCTCTGGCGTTGTGCAAAAGCGCTACCGGAGAGGGGAAACATCGGCATATTCAACCGCTCGTATTACGAGGAGGTACTGATCGCAAGAGTGCATCCGGATTTGATCGTACGTCAGAAATTACCTGCCAATGTCGTCACGAAAAATCTCTGGAAACAACGTTTCGAACAGATCAACAATTTTGAAAAATACCTGACCGAAAATGGAATTATTGTGCTCAAGTTTTTCTTGCACGTCTCAAAAGAAGTGCAGAAGAAGCGCTTTTTGGATCGCATCGACAAACCGGACAAGAATTGGAAATTTGCCATGGCCGATGTATCCGAACGCGAGCACTGGAAGCAATATATTCAGGCCTATGATGAGGCAATAAGTGCAACTAGTACTGAGTGGGCTCCCTGGTATGTAGTTCCTGCCGATTTCAAACCGTATACTCGTCTTGCGGTGGCACACATCATAGGCAAAACATTGCAAAATCTAAACCTGGCCTATCCAACTATCGATAAAGCTAAAAGGTTGAAACTGCAAGAAGCAAAAAAGATTTTAGAAGCCGAAAACGGGTAGCCGGCGCTTAAAAGCGGTCGTAGCCGGCGCGTTGGACGCGCCTGTTTTATGCCGCCTGCAAGGCGGCAGCTACAAAAGATCGCGAGAGTTACGCGGTCACCAACTTACGCTGAGCGGATCTTTTGGAGAGATGGTGTCTGCCTATAGCATCGGCGGCCAGAATTGCATCGGCGATCAAAGGAGCGGTGACGATAAAAGGCTCATTGTGCGCGGTTTCTCCTTCAGCGACAGCTCTTTGAGCAATCATGAGGGCAACATCATATGTGGGATTTTTCAAACCGACTTCTGCCATTGAAATAGGCAGATTGACGCTTAAAGAAAAATCGAGAACTTCATCAATAACTGCTTGAGGCTTCCCTTCGGCGACCAATTGAACGATCAGTCCGAATGCTACTTTCTCACCGTGCATAAAAGCATGCGTTTCTGACACAGTGGTCAATCCGTTGTGCACCGAATGGGCAATGGCCAGACCGCCTGATTCAAATCCCAGGCCGGAAAGCAGTGTATTTGCCTCAACTATGCGTTCGAGCGCCGGTGTGACTGTGCCATGTTCTACTGCAGTCAAGGCGGCGCGGCCGTCTGCAATCAAAGTTTCATAGCAAAGTTTTGCCAGGGCCTGGGCGCTTATCGTGGTGGCGCCGCCCACTTGATTGGTCTTTCTTGCCTCAATTACTGTCTTTGCTTCAAACCAGGTGGCCAGCGCATCGCCCATTCCTGCAGTGAGAAGCCGCGGCGGTGCTTTGGCAATTACAGAGGTATCAACCAATACCAGATCAGGATTGCGCTTGTAGAAAAGATAAGTTTCAAATTCACCGTCTTCACTATAGACGACGGAAAGGGCACTGCAAGGTGCGTCGCTTGATGCAGCGGTGGGACAATTGACGACCGGCAATTGCAATTCACATGCCACTGCGCGCGCGGCATCCAGGACTTTGCCACCGCCGGCGCCGACTATTACTTGAGCTTTCATGGCCTGTGCGATTTCGGAGACGCGAGCAATTTCTTTTGACGAGCACTCGCCTGAGAACGTTTCAACCGAATAATCAACTTCAGCTTTGGAGAATGACTCTCTCCAGGCAGCCGTCAAGATTTTCTTCGCCGATGCACTGGCCAGTACCAGCGTTTTGCCGCCGATGCCCAGCTTGACCATCTCACAACCGAGAATCAGTGTGGCGTCGCGACCCTGAACATAGCGAGCCGGCGAACAGAAAATCTGATGCATCTGACCATCCCCTGCGGAAAGGTCAGTATCTTATCACTAGTATGGTTTTACTAAAGCGGCAGGAAATTGTGCAACATCGCTACCAAGAACAATGTATAAACGCCGACGAATACGATTTGCTTTTTCATAATGACCTTCTAACCGCTCTCTACAGGTTGCCTATATGGTTTAAGACCCGGGCGACTCGAGATCTGTTCCCGAACAATCGTCCGTGTGTCACTTCGTATAACAAGGACTAACCTTATTTCGAAGGTGTCTCCCGTTATTGAGTATCCTATAGAATCTTGAAATTTCCGTGAAAGCACAAAGTACAGTGCCTTTCCAGGTCTTTGGTTGAAAAACCCGTGCCCTTGCCGGTATTCAAAAGGTTACAGAAACAGTCGGGAGGCCAAATTGTCAGAAGCGAACCAGGCTAAAGCAAGCCAACCCAAGCCCAATCAGTCTTTTAAAGAATTCGAGCACGCCGGTTGGCAATCGGTCGCCGAAGGCTATCACGATCACTTTGGCTCTCTAACGCGCCAAACCATTGAGCCAATGCTTGATGCTGTCAGCGCTCCTTCTGGTCAGACACTTTTGGATATTGCCACCGGTCCCGGCTATGTAGCGCAAGCCGCCCGGGAGCGCGGTTTCAAAGTTACAGCTATTGACTTCTCTGGTGAAATGGTGGAGCGCGCCCGCCAGTTGTATCCCGGCATCGAATTTCAAGAAGGGGATGCAGAGGCACTTTCCTTTGCAGACAAAAGTTTCGACCGCCTGACAATGAATTTCGGCCTTTTGCATCTAGAAAAACCGGAAAAAGCTCTGGCAGAGGCCTTTCGCGTAGCCAAACCGGGAGGCAAGTTCGCGCTCACAGTCTGGTCGACACCCGATAAGGCCGTGGCTTTCCAGCGCATCCTGGATGCGGTTAAGGCGCATGGCGATTCGACAGTGCCGATTCCTGTCGGTCCGCCGTTTTTCCGCTTTTCCGACCACGGGGAGATGGAAAAATCCCTGAAAGCAGCAGGATTTAAGTCTGTAGAGATTGCAGAAATCCCTATGACCTGGGTCTTGCAAAGGGAAGAAGACCTTTTCTACGCCTTCTTTACAGGAACACCAAGAACCGGTGGGCTTTTGCGGGCTCAAGAGGCGGAAAAACTGGAAAAAATCAAAGCAGCCGTCGCCGACTGTGCCCGGCAATACAGCAAGGACGGCGCCATAATCATTCCGATGTCATCAGTTCTGGCCTCTGCTATTGCTTGATATTACGCCCAAACCCGCCAATTCCCTTTAGGCAAGAGCATTACATGCGAAAATAAGCTGTCCTTGCCATGCCCATCTGATAGAGACGGGCAATATCACACTTTCAGCGAGAACAAAGAGTGTCTACAAAAGAGCTTAAAGATACAGCGCCAATCATCACCGATTTCGATTTGCACCTCTTCGGTGAGGGCACCAATTACAAAATCTACGAAAAGATGGGTGCGCACAAAGCCACCGTCAACGGCAAAGAAGGCACTCACTTTGCGGTATGGGCACCGAATGCCAATTCCGTTTCTGTGATTGGCGACTTCAACAAATGGGATCCATCCGCCAACAAAATGAGCGTGATGAGCAATTCCGGTGTCTGGACACTCTTCATTGCCGGACTGGCAGAAGGCACTCTCTATAAGTTTCACATCTCTTCCGATGCCGGCGGCAACACCGAAAAGACCGACCCGTTCGGCTTCTATAATGAAGTCAGACCGAAGACGGCATCCATCGTTTATGACCTCGATAAATATGAATGGCAAGACGACAACTGGGTCAAAGAACGCAAAAAGCGCAACAGTCTTGATGCACCAATTTCCATCTATGAGGTTCACCTGGGCTCATGGATGCTGGTGCCCGAAGAAGAAAATCGCTGGCTGACATACAGAGAGCTGGCCGACAAGTTAGTCGCTTACCTGGAGAAAACCGGATTTACACATGTCGAGTTTCTGCCTGTTTCAGAGCACCCGCTCGATATGTCGTGGGGTTATCAGATAACCGGCTACTTTGCCACCACAAGCAGATTCGGAACACCAGAAGATTTCATGTTTCTGGTCGACAAATTGCACCAGGCAGGCATCGGCGTAATTCTCGATTGGGTGCCCGCACACTTCCCTAAAGATGGGCATGGGCTCGGGCTTTTCGATGGATCGCATTTATACGAACATGCCGATCCACGCCAGGGCATGCACCACGAATGGGGCACCTATGTTTTCAATTTTGCGCGCCACGAAGTGAGAAACTTTCTGATTGGCAACGCTCTTTTCTGGTTCGACAAATATCACATTGACGGACTGAGAGTTGATGCCGTCGCCTCAATGCTTTATTTGAATTATGCTCGCAAAGACGGAGAATGGGTGGCAAACGAATATGGCGGCACTGAAAACTTGCCGGCAATTTCGCTCCTGCGCACTCTCAATGAAGTTGTTTATGCCAACTACAATCATGCTCTCATGATTGCGGAAGAATCAACAGCCTGGCCGCAAGTAGCACGGCCCACTTACCTGGGCGGTCTGGGCTTTGGTCTCAAGTGGGACATGGGCTGGATGAACGACACGCTCAAATACATGGCGCTCGATCCTATCTATCGTCGTTTTCACCACAACAATCTGACATTCCGCGGTCTCTATCAGTTTTCCGAAAATTTCGTCATGCCTCTGTCGCACGATGAAGTTGTGCACGGCAAGGCTTCATTGCTCAATAAAATGCCCGGAGATCAATGGCAAAAATTCGCCAATCTGCGTCTATTGTTAGGCTATCAGTGGACCTTGCCCGGCAAAAAACTTTTGTTTATGGGCGGTGAATTCGGTCAGTGGATTGAATGGAATTATGCCGAAAGCCTTGATTGGCACCTGCTCGATTTCCCGCTGCACGCCGGGATGCAACGCTGGGTGTCGGATTTAAACAGAGTCTATAAAGAAAATCCCGCTCTTTATGAGCTGGATTGCAACCCGCAAGGTTTTTCCTGGATAGATTGCCAGGATCACGATCAATGTATTCTTGCTTATTCAAGACAGTCTCATGCATCGCCGGAGACTATTGTGGTGGCATGCAACTTCACGCCTGTGCCGCGGCACAACTACCGCATCGGCGTGTCCTCTCACGCTTTCTATCGTGAAGTGCTCAATTCCGACGCCGGCGATTACGGCGGCAGCGGGCTGGGCAATCAGGGCGGACTGCACAGCGACGAATGGCGCCACCACGGCCACAATTATTCGGTTGCCATCACTTTGCCGCCACTTTCGATTGTCATTCTCAAAGCAGACAAATAAGCGGTGAAAGCACAATAACGGGAGGTCTTAGTCCTATGTCTACCAGCTTGAGCAGCATTTTCCACCTGGGAAAGGACACTACTCAATACAAGAACCTGGGCAAAGAAGGGATTTCCGAAGAGAGCTTTCAAGGCAAAAAGGTGCTCGTGGTCAAGCCGGAAGTTTTGACCAAGTTGGCAAAACAGGCTTTCACTGATGTTTCCCATTTGCTGCGCACCAGCCATCTGGAAATGCTCAAGCGTATTCTTGACGATAAAGACGCATCGGACAACGATAAATTCGTCGCTCTTGAGCTCCTGAAAAATGCCAGCATCGCTGCCGGAGGCACGCTGCCGATGTGCCAGGACACAGGCACAGCCATAGTGGTGGCGCATAAAGGGGAGCAGGTTTTCACGGGCGCCGATGATGCTCAGGCACTATCTGATGGCGTCAAGAAAACCTACAACGAATGCAATCTTCGCTACAGCCAGATGGCTCCCATATCCATGTATCAGGAGTCGAATACCGGCAGCAATTTGCCTGCTCAAATTGAGATTTACTCGGACCCCGGCGACCAGTACGAGTTTCTCTTCATAGCCAAGGGTGGAGGCTCAGCCAATAAGACATACCTTTATCAAGAAACTAAATCGGTATTGAACACCGAGTCTTTGAAGAAATTGCTCAGCGAGAAAATCGCCGGTCTGGGCACTTCCGCCTGCCCTCCTTATCACCTGGCCGTAGTAATAGGTGGACTGTCGGCTGAGATGACATTGAAGACTGTAAAACTGGCCAGTACGCATTATCTTGATACGCTTCCGACTGAAGGCGATAAAACCGGACGGGCCTTCCGTGATCTTGAGCTGGAAAAGGAAATTCTCGAAATCACAAGAAACCTCGGCATCGGCGCCCAGTTCGGCGGCAAGTATTTCTGTCACGACGTGCGCGTTGTCCGCCTGCCCAGACATGGTGCCAGCCTGCCCATCGGGCTTGGCGTCTCCTGCAGTGCCGACCGGCAAATATTGGCTCGTATCGACAAAGATGGAGTCTGGCTGGAACAGTTGGAAACAGATCCGGCTCGTTTTCTTCCTGAAACCAATGAAAGTGATTTAGGCGAACAATCGCTTAGAGTCGACCTCACCCAGTCAATGGATGAAATTCGCAAAGCGCTTTCCGGCAAACCGCCGGGCACACGCCTTTTGCTCACCGGCACCATGCTTGTCGCCCGCGACATTGCGCACGCAAAATGGAAGGAAGTAATTGAGTCTGGACAACAGCTGCCGGATTACATCTATAAGCATCCAATTTATTACGCAGGTCCTGCCAAAACACCGGAAGGTTATGCCTCAGGATCTTTCGGACCGACTACTGCCGGGCGCATGGATTCATATGCCGATCTGCTCATGTCCAGAGGCGCCAGCCTGATTACTCTAGCTAAAGGCAATCGCGGCAAAAACGTGCGCGAAGCCTGCGGCAGATGGGGTGGCTTTTATCTGGGCACTATTGGCGGTGCGGCAGCACGCCTGGCCCAGGATTCAATAAGAAAAGTAGAAACTATAGACTATCCGGAATTAGGCATGGAAGCCGTCTTCAAAATAGAAATCGAAGATTTCCCAGCCTTCGTAGTGATCAATGACAAGGGCGACGACTTCTTTGTCGAAGTGATGGAGCGCAACGTCTCGCTGGCGAAATAGCACTGCATTCAAGATCGGGAATCCACTAAAATCCGGCAGGCAACCTTCAGTTGTTTTCAAAATTGAGGCAGCGATGTCAGAAGCCGAAGGCAACGAGCAGCAACAACCGACTCAGACTGGAGAGTCCGGGATGCCGGACAACAGCACGATCCTTTCGCCCGGCTCGATAATTCTTGGACGCTATGAGGTCCTGGAACTGCTCGGAAAAGGCGGCATGGGCAGCGTTTTTCATGTGAAGCATTTGCATCTGCAATCAGAATTCGCGCTTAAGGTTTTAAACCAGCTAGCTGACGGCACTGCCTGGAAACGATTTGAAAACGAAGCAAAAGCAGCCAGCCGTCTTGACCATCCTAACTTGATCAAAGTGCACGATTCGGGGCTTTTGCCTGATGGTCAGCCATTTTTCATCATGGAGATGGTGAATGGTGAAACACTCTCAGACATGGTGAAAAAGAGTGGGCACATTCCCCTTTTGAAAACACTAAAGATTTTCATCCAGGTCGGATTTGCTCTTGCCTACGCGCACGAAAATGGTGTCATCCATCGAGATTTAAAACCCAGCAATATCATGATTGCTAAAAATCAGGCTGGATCTTTGATTAGCAGCGTCAAGGTAGTCGATTTGGGCATCGCCAAATTGACCGGCATCGATGAATTCAACCAGCAGACACTGACGCGCACGGGCGAGATCTTCGGCAGTCCTTTATATATGAGTCCCGAGCAATGCATTGGCATTGCGGTGGACAATCGCTCCGACCTCTATTCACTGGGCTGTTCTATGTATGAGGCGTTGACCGGCGCGCCTCCAATCATCGGTGATAACGCTTTATCCACAATGATGAAGCATCAAAGTGAAAAACCAATGTCATTGCGCGAAGCGTCAATGGGTATTCAGTTTCCCACTGAAGTTGAAGAACTGGTCGCTAAACTGCTTGAGAAGGACCCGGCCAATCGATATTCGAATGCTCAGCTTCTCACACAAGCGCTGGTGGAAATAGAGCAAACACTCAACGAATCTTCCGATTTCGAGCAAAAGACCGGTGCAGTTGCGCCCATTCTCGCGTCGACAAACAAGGCGGCATTTTCCATTTGGACAAAAGAGAACCTTGCGGTTTTGGCTATGAGTGTCGGCGCTTTTATCCTCGGGTTTGCCGTAAGCACGTTCACCCTGCCGCAATCGCATCCGGAAGAGACAGCAAATAAGCCGGATCCGGATCGAGTGGACATGTTCACAAACATCGTCGCTTCTGTGAAACCTAAACCTTTACCTAAACCTATACCTAAGTTGATTACTGATACAGCCAAAAATGTCGAACCAATTTCCAGAATCAGCCCGGATGGAAAGACTCGTGTCTTCCTGTTCCCTGCAGACTCAATTGGAGAGATCCAAGTGGAAGGGCAGGAGGTAAGGGAAGCCCGGGGAACAATGGGCGTGCCTATACAAAGCACTGTTGCATTCAGACCAAAAGCCACCTACCTTACATCGCCTGACTTGCTTAATAGATTCGCACCGGATGACTTGACTGAGCTCGACCTTAAAGACAAAGTTCAATGCGATCCAAGCGTGCTCACTGGTGTGCCACGACTTACCAGGCTCAAAGCTTTGAGAATCGGATTGGAAGTTGGTAATGAGGCAATTGAATTCATAGATGCCCTTCCCAATCTTGAGTCGTTGGCAGTAAACTACACCAACATTTCAGGCGAAAAGATTTCGCAATTGAAGAGATTCAAACAACTCACGGCGCTTGCCTGCACGAACATACAAGAGATCAAACCGATTCTGGCCAGGCTGTCTGAGACCAAGATACAAGAGTTGATAGTGGACGATAATCGTCTGACCGCGGCCGATCTAAGGCAAATTGCCAAACAAAAGAAATTGATGATGCTATCCATCAGTGGAAATGAAGCATTAAATGATGAAGCATTTGAGGAATTGGCACCCCTTTCAAACCTCCTTTGCTTGTTTGCAATTGATTGTCCTATCACTGAGAAAAGCCTGCAGACATTGAAACAGTTGAAGAAACTAAGAAACTTGCAAATCTCCGGAGGCAATCAGCCTTTGCTTATCAAACTGCAAAAGGCACTCAAAGGCGTACATGTACGCGAGCAGAAGCACTGGTCTAAAGACCGCTGAACCTAATGCGGACCCGTATACTTGCTGAAAAAACAGGCATAAAACCGAGCCAAAACCCCAAAACCAAACCTGGCAAAGGTTTTCGGCACGCAACAATGTTGCAACAATTGTTTGTTATTGTGTTATCAATCGGAATCCACCCTCCCGTTTATCTACGCGAGACCTTCACAGGTTTTGCGATAGATCGATTCTGCCTCCCCAGGAGCCATTAACATGCCAGAGCAAACTCTCAAACCCCAAGAGTCCGTCCAAGTCCAAGAAGAAGCCAAAGTTACTATTGGCAGCGAAACGGAGCATGATTTGCACAAACCTGTAAATCAGCACGATTTGCATACGCCGGTTTATTCTTTCTTTTCAAACTTCAATCGTCGCTAAATAAGACCGATCACTTTCTCTCGACAAACAGTGTCTATTTCAGAACCGCTGTTACCGGTACTGAAATCAGCTCCGAATGCCGAATGAAAGTAACCACGCTTTCCGCATCAGTCTTGACGGTGAGCATTAATCGATGCAGGTCATCGACCGAATTGATTGCCTGACCATTGATGCTGACCAGTGCATCTCCATCGCGAAGCCCTGCTCGCTTGGCTGGAGAATGAGGCTCGATGCCGATAAGCAAAACAGCGCCGCTGTTGGGAATCCGATGATAACGCGCCAGACGTGTCCGCAAAGATATTGATTGCGCGGCAACACCAAGCCATCCCCTTCGAACAAAACCATCTCGCATCAGGGCAAATGCCACTGACTTGGCCGTGTTGATTGGCACAGCCAGGCAGATTCCTTGAGCCGGAAGTATGACAGCCGTATTTACTCCGATTACTTCGCCCCGCGAATTGACGAGTGGCCCGCCTGAATTTCCCGGATTGAGCGCTGCGTCTGTTTGAATGACATTGTCGATCAGGCGTCCGCTCTGAGCGCGCATAGATCGCCCGAGCGCGCTGATGATGCCAGCTGTGACAGTGCTCTGAAAACCATATGGATTACCGATAGCAATCACGATTTGCCCTGGTGTAAGAGCCTGCGAATCGCCAAGTTTGACCGGCTCTATATCCGGTGCCCAGATTTGCACAACCGCCAGGTCGGTATCCTCATCCTCACCAACCAACCTGCCGGATACCTTGCGCCCGTCTGCCAGCATGACTTTTATTTCTTTGGCGCCATGGACAACGTGGCTGTTCGTGAAGATATAGCCGTCCGGCGTGAATATGAATCCGGAGCCGCCGCCTGTGGCCTCTGCCCCGCGCCTTGCGCGCCCTTCTAATGTCACTTCCAGATAGACAACTGCAGGCGAAACTCTATCGAGTGCCGAAACGATGGTTTTCGAATAAGAATCAAGCAGTTCTTGATCGCGATTGTGCGACTCGGCAATTGGAGAATCCTGCCAATTCGAAACTTGATCAGGCGCAATAGATCCGCCTTCCAGTTCCGCCGATTCATTGTTTAAAACTCTAACTAACGCTGCCTTTTTCATTACTCTTTCCTCCTGAATCGAGCCAGGTAGTTCTGAGTAAAGCACGCGAAAAAATTCTTCGCCACGAGTTAGAGAAACCGGAACCTCTATGCCACCTTACGCCAGGCGCCCTGCGACCATTCCAGCGTAATCTCATGACGGTCGCCGGCTTGCTTCAGACCATGCTTGGCACAAAGTTCCATATAATGCGCTTGCGCAGGTTCAATATGATCCCAGGCCTCAGCAATCAAGTGTCCAAGTTTGGACCAATAGTGGACGATGAGAATACCTTCTTTATTAATGAAGGCCGTCTCTCTATTTATGCGTCCACTGACTTTAGTTTTGCGCAATGCATCAAGAGAGCGCACGGCGCGAAAAGCTCTCGGCAATTCCATCAATTCGGCATTGAGCATGCCATATTCTTCCAAAATTGCATCGCCTATCAATCTAACGATCTCACCATTTAAAGTCGACATAGTCTCACTTATCCGTACTAAGAACCAGCTACGTGGCGACCCGGACCGAGTTTTCATGAGCTTTGCAGCCCGTCCAGGAATTGCCTGTTGGTCAAATAGACTTCGGCATGCGGAAAATTATCCCGCAATTGGAGACTTTTAACTTTTTCCTCAAGATTGGCAATACGACGCATATACAAACGGCATAAAAACTAATGCAGCATCGACAGTCCGATATTTTCGAGCAAGTGCATGTCTTCTTCAGTCAAACTGAGCTTCTCAGCTTCAAGGTCTTCTTTCATATGTTTGCCGTCGGACGTTCCGGTTAAAGGCAGCATGCCGATTTGCATGGAAAACTTAAATATGACTTGTTCGACCCCAGTTCCCAGGCGTTTTGCTATGGCGTGCACGGAAGCATCAGACATCTCTCTGCTGTTGGCTGTAAGCAGTGAAAAACCTTGATAGATGATGTTTTCCGCGCGGCAGATCTTTCGCACCTCGGCATCCCAGCCGCGCACTGCGTAACAGCGATTTTGCACCACCATTGGCTTGACCGCCCCTTTTGCCACCAGAAGTGCAAGTTGATCGGCACCAACATTACTTACACCGATCATTTTTGCTTTGCCTTTCTTGTATTGATCTTCAATCGCTGCCCAGACTTCCCAATCGGAATCACTGAGTCCATGACGCGTAGATGGACCATGCAGAACGTAAGAGTCCAAAACATCAGTGTGCAAATGCTGAAGCGAACTGTCGATCGATTGATTTACCTGAGTTGTAAGGTCGGCCTTTCGATCGTATGGTGTGTGATCGCCTTGCCCATCGAGGGAAGTGAATTTGGTTTGCAGAAACAGAGACTCTCGTTTGATGCCCTTTTTGGCCAGTTCTTGCAACGCTTCTCCGACACCTATCTCGTAGTAGTGGCGCAGCTGATTGGCGGTATCGATGGCAGTAAATCCAGCTTCGACGGCCTTCTCGACCAACCCTTTGGTCGCTTCTTTCTTCCAGGCGGTGCCGTACATGAAAGAGGGAATGTTTACTTGATTGTAGGCTGTCAAAGTCATTTTCTCATTCCTGTTTGGTTGCAGCTGATTTATTCCGGCAGCGTATTTTCATCTTTGTCTTGCAGCTCGAACAGTGCCATTGAGCGTGGTTTGAGTTTGAACTGGCTTTGCGGCTCCCAGCAACTTGCACTAAGTCCACCGGTGGTTTCCACTAAGAGCTTCCAGGTTTTGTCCAACATCTGAGGTGCAAACATTCGCCAGTATTTATCGACCTGGCTCGGTGGAAGAACAAACTGCTTTTCCTTCCAATGCGAGTTCAACAGCAAAAGCAATGTATTGCCATGCACTTCGTTGCCTTCATCATCCATTTCATCCATGTGGCCGCCCTCGTAGATGACCGCCAGATGACGCCTTTCTTCGTCCTCCCAATCGGCTTGTTTCATCTCGGTGCCGTCGGCATTCAACCAGATGATGTCCTTGGTCTGTGAAGGACCAACCCTAACTTGCCCTTTGAAAAATTTACGACGTTGCAACACGGCTTGTGAAGTGCGGATCGTCGCCAGCTTTTGAGCGAATGATAGAAATTCCTTTTCATTTTCGTTGAAGTCCCAATTTGTCCAGCTAATTTCATTGTCCTGGCAGTAGGCATTATTGTTGCCTTTCTGAGTGCGGCCAACCTCGTCGCCGCCGCTTATCATCGGCACTCCCAGTGAGAGCATCAAGGTGGCCAGGAAATTGCGTCTTTGCTGCAAACGCAGATTGATAATGTCTGCGTCGTCAGTTTCACCTTCAACACCCATGTTCCAACCATTGTTATGGTTTTCGCCGTCGCGATTATTTTCCAAATTGGCCAGATTGTGCTTTTCGTTGTAGCTGACCAGATCTCTAAGAGTGAAACCGTCGTGGCAGGTGACAAAATTGATCGAGGCGTGCGGACTGCGTCCGCTGTGCGCATATAGGTCGCTGGAACCAGTCAAACGAGTGGCCATCTGACCGAGCATATTAGGGTCCCCACGCCAGAACTGGCGCACCGAGTCTCGATATTTGCCGTTCCATTCCGTCCACAAGACAGGGAAGTTGCCGACTTGATAGCCGCCTTCACCGATGTCCCATGGCTCTGCAATGAGCTTGACCTGCGAGACAACCGGGTCTTGTTGGATAACATCGAAAAAGGCGCTCAATTTGTCGACGTCATAAAGTTCGCGCGCCAGTGCACTGGCCAGATCAAAACGGAAACCATCAACATGCATTTCCAAGATCCAGTAGCGCAGACTGTCCATGATCAACTGCAAAACCCGCGGGTGCATCATGTTGAGCGTATTGCCGCAGCCCGTATAGTCCATGTAAAAGCGCGGGTCTTTAGCCATTGTGCGGTAATAACAGGTATTGTCTATGCCGCGAAATGAAAGGGTGGGACCGAGATGATTTCCTTCGGCGGTGTGGTTATACACCACATCCAGTATCACTTCGATATTGGCAGCATGCAGGGCGCGCACCATCATTTTGAACTCGCGAACGGCATCAACCGAGCCTTTATAATGTGAATAGCGAATATCGGGAGCGAAATAGGAAAGGGTGTTGTATCCCCAGTAATTCGCCAATCCGGCTTTGATCAAATTTTGATTGTCAACCCGGTGGTGAATGGGCATCAGTTCAATTGCTGTCACGCCGAGACTCTTCAAATGTTTGATGATGGGCTCGGATGCAATGGCAGCGTAAGTGCCCCGCATGTGATTAGGAATTTCCGCATGCAGCGCCGTCAGACCTTTTACGTGCGCTTCGTAAATGACGGTTTCATGCCAGGGCGTGTTTAAAAGCCTGTCATCGCCCCAGGTAAAGGAAGAATCGACTACAGCGCTGAGCGGCGCATATGCTGCATTGTCCCTCTCATCTTTGACCATGTCTTCTTTCTTGTTGCCGATGGCATAAGCAAAAAGACTTTCGTCCCATACGAGATCGCGGGCAATGGATTTAGCATACGGATCGAGCACAACCTTTGTAGGGTTGAATCTGAGCCCATTTTCCGGGTCATATGGACCGTGAACGCGGTATCCATAAATTTGCCCGGGGCGGAGATCCTTGAGATAGACGTGATAAACCTGGTTGTTGTACTCAGGCATTTCAATGCGCATAGACTCGTGCTTAGCCTCTGGCGAGTCGAAAAGGCAAAGCTCTACCCTGGTCGCGTTTTCAGAGAAAATCGCAAAATTGACGCCAAGCCCGTCCCAAGTAGCTCCTAAGGGGTGTGGCTTTCCAGGTAAGATGCGCATTTGGTTTCTAAGAGTAGTAAATTGGCTGGCCGTCGAATGACAGTCAATGATAGTCGAAATTGAAACCTACATGGGCTTGCGAGCAAAAAACAGGGTCTGGCCATCAATAAATTGAATACAGATGTGGGGACCCTATAAACGAAGGGGGTGCCCAGCCCGAAGTCGGTTCAGAAACGGCGACTCTCGACAGTGGCCAGTATGAAGAGGCAATATTTTACTATTTTTCCGACCAGAATCGAGCTTGCCTTTGCCTGACCGGCCATTTGCAAGATTTTTCTGGGCTGGGGCCATGTTCACGTGATTTTCATGCTCGCCACTTTACTTTTAATCTAAAGGGATCCTCAGCCCGTTCATTGAAACACTTTTGCAATCTTTCGGTGGCATGATTCTGGAAATCGCACTCTTTCCGTATTAACAAACCATCCCCCGTCAGATTCTAATTACTAAAGGAAAAACTAAATGAGTGTGCACGATCCTAAGCGGAAGCTTTGCTTCGCAATCCTCTCAATCCTCACTGGCTTCGGTCTGGGCCTCTTTGCCATTCCTGCCCAAGCTCAACAAGCAGATGACGTAGTCACTTATCGCACTACTCGCAGCTCATACAGAGTGGGTGGCTGGGAACAAGGTCTAGTCAGAACCTCGCCCAATCTTTCCCAATTCTATTGGGACCCGCAAACACGTTACACACAGATGACCGGCTCTAACCGCACGGGCAAGGGCGCTGCAGTTCCAACCGCCCCTACTTCTATTTATCGCAGTCACTCAAGCATGAGATGCAAATCTGCGCCCTTGCCCGAGAATCACAGAGCAGCGATGTCTGCCGAAGAGATGGCATCGCGCACAGCGGTGAGCGCCAATGTCCGATTCAAACACGCCAAAGGCCAACTGGCTTCAGCAGGTCACGGATCTCAATCTGACGACTGCTTCGGCGTTTTAAGTTATGGAAACAATGGAGACAGTTCTTATGGTCAGGCTGCAGGAGGCAGCTCCAAATCACAAAAACTATCTGTTAAAGCCCAAATCTACGGAAAAGGAAAAAACTAAAAACCAAAACCAAACTTAATAGGTTCGATCTTAATTTACCTTACTTACTCGTGTAGGGGAGCAGCATAGGGCTCCCCTACATTCCTTTTTTGGATGAGGCGTTTGGTTCAGGCTTCTGACAAAATCATTTTAAGTTTCCGTCGACAACTTATAGCCGACCCCGTGCACTGTCTTTATAAAAGACGGCGAGCCTTCGATGTCGATCTTCTTTCTGAGCCGCTTTACGCAAGTAGTGAGCGCGTCAATGCTGGAGTCGGAAGCTGATGCCCAAACTCGATTTAGCAGAGCATCTGCACTGAAGACCTGATCGGGATGCCGCATCAGAAATTCCAAAAGTGCGAATTCCTTGGGCAGAAGTGAGATTTCCTTGCCGTTTATCTGCACGGTGTGCGTGCCCGGATTAAGCTCCAGGACGCCTGCCGTCAGTCTGTCACCAACATATGAACTGGGGCGCCGCAAAACCGCTCGTACTCTGGCGGACAATTCCTTCATGTGAAAAGGCTTGGTCAGATAATCATCGGCTCCACTGTCCAGTCCAACTTCCTTGTCTTCAATCTTGTCCTGCCCGGTGAGAATGAGTACGGGCGTCTCTTTGCCCGCAGCCCGAAACTCGCGCAAAATCTTAATGCCACCCATGCTGGGCAGATTGAGGTCGAGGATGACCAAATCGAAATCGTAAAACTTCAATTTCTCCAGTGCGTCGGCGCCGTCAAGGCTGGCTTCCACATGATGGTGCTCGTTGATGAGCCATTCCGACACCATGCGCGAGAGACTTTCATCATCTTCAACGACCAAAATTTTTGCCATACTGCACCGGGGTCGACACTTTGCCCGAAAACGTCCATAGCATAATTTACCGCATCTGCTAAGCTTTGATGTCTTGAAATCTAGTTGTTTTCCGGCTGAGTGGAATCTGGCTTGACTGACGTCGCACAATTTTCGGCAATTGCCCTGGTCGCTTTTGGATCGACCTTAATTAGCTCGATGTGCGGCGGCGGCTCTAATATGATCTCCACCCCGTTTTGGCTGATGATGGGATTTTCTTTACCCGTAGCCATGGCGACAAATACACTGGCGGGGGCGATGTGGACCCTGGTTGCGGCCCGCAATTATCTACGCGGGCACGAGATCGACTGGCGGCTGATCGGCAACATGGTCGTTTGCGGCTTGATTGGCGCCTATTTCGGCGCTCAAGTAGTGATGCGCAGTGATCCCAAAAACATGCAAAGAATTATCGGGGTGATCATCTTGTCGCTGGTCGCCTACACCTTTTTCAAAAAGGAATTCGGCATCGAGTCAAAACCGCCCAGCACCAGTCGTTTCCTCACCAGTCTGGCCGGGTTTCCGCTCGGATTTTATGAATCGTTTTTCGGTTCTGGCAACAGCCTCATCACCAGTGCCATTTTGACCAAGACACGCGGATTCAAGCTCCTGGAAGCGCTCGGCTATTCATACGTTCTCTCCTTCTTCTGGTGCCTGTTCGCGTCAATAATGTACGGCTCCGGAGGCAACTGGAAATTGTCGTTGATCATTCCTTCGGTGCTTGGCGCCGTATGTGGTGCCTCGGTCGGCTCTCACATCGGAGCAAAGAAAGGAACGCGTTTCGTCAAGGGTCTGTTTATATCAATCGGCAGTGTACTGGGAGTGAAGTTGCTTCTAGGCTACTAGGCTCCTACGTTCCTAGGCGTTTGGATTATTGAGCTTTTGGGCTTTTCAGCGGGTTAGGATTCTCCTATGCATCCTCTGCTTGAGCCATATCATCGGTATTTGGAAGCGTAAACCAAAAAACAGAACCGGTTTTCAAATCACCGTTTTCTGACTTGTTGTCTTCCACTCCGATGACACCGCCGTGTCTTTCCACAATTGCTTTGGAAATTGCCAGACCCAAACCAGTTCCTTTTCGTTTGGCCGCGTCAGAGGGGTCAACCTGCTTGAACCGTTCAAAAATAGCTTGCCTTAGATGCTCGGGAACGCCCCGTCCGCTGTCTCTCACTTCTATACGCACATTATCTGGCTGCTCAACGGCAACAACTGCAATGCTTGAGTTTGGTTCGGAAAATTTGATGGCATTGGAGACAAGATTTACGAGCACTTGATTGAGACGATCTGCATCTCCGACAAATTCCAATTCCTTGTTTTTCGGTGCGATAAGTTCAATACTCTTTTCTTTAGCAATTGGCTCGAGCATGCTAAAGACGCTTTCTACAAGACCTTCTACCGTGACAGGTTTTAAATTGAGATCCAGTCTTCCCGATTCGACTCGTTCAATGTCCAAAAGATCATTGACCATGCTCATAAGTCTGTTGACGCTGGCATCGGCGCTCTTCAAGCTTTCCATACCAGGCACCGAAAGTTCATTGTACTTTCCGGTGCGAAGCAGGGTAAGAAAGCCTGAGACCGAAGTAAGCGGCGTGCGCAAATCATGACTGACCATGGCCACAAAATCGCGTTTCAATCTTTCCAATTCTTTCCTATAAGTAATATCGTGCAGTACACAAATGATCGATTTCTCTGCTTCTGTCCAATGCAAAGACCAGAGCATGTCGACGACTGTTCCATCCTTGCGGACCATGCGATTTTCCAGGGACAGCTCACCCTTCTCGGCGATATTCTGCTTCACAGCCTCCAATGTCTTCTCAACATCATCGCCATGAACGTAGTGCACAAGCCGAGCCCCGACCAGCTCTTCCGGTTCGTAACCCAGTACTTTTGCAACAGCCGGATTGATGGCGGAAAACTTTCCATCTGCATCGATAGAACAGATTATGTCGGCAGCATTTTGAAGAACAGCTTGCTCTTTCTGCCGGGCGGCGGCAAGTGAATTAGCCATTTTACGGAAGACTCTATCCAGACGAGCTATTTCATCGCCACCACTGAGCGGCGCATTGAGGGGCTCGCCAGAGGCCAGGCGCACAGTATTGTCCAGTAGAATGTTGAATCTGTTGGCCGTGCCTCGATTGAAATAAAGAACAAGCCCGACGGCCGCCAGCACATTCAAAAATGCTCCGGCCACAACCAGCCATTTGATCTGTTCTCTTGTCGCCGCCTGAGCTGCTTTACCGTGCTCTTGAATCTCAGATTGTCGGGCCTGAATATTGTCGGCAATCGTATAAATTTCGCTCATCGCCTTATTCAGTTGCGCGTATGGACGCATCGAACCGATGCGATCGCCCTGTTCTAACTTCTGGTGACCTTCAACGAGCTTCTGATTGGCAACGTTGTACAGAGAGACCATGCGCAGAATTCCGTCTTCTTCTTCCTTGTGCCCTTGAACCAGATGGGTCAAATGTTCTATGACGTGGGGAAACTGTTCGATAGAAATTCTATATTGATGAAGTGAATCACGAGAACCACTGATGTGATAGATAACCGTATTGGTGCCGGCGTTGATCAGCAAGCGCATGGCGCCGTTCAGCTCATAAGTGATTTCGCGCGAATGCGCCTCGCTCTCCCTTTCCGTTTCGGCCTGCTGAAGCAAAACCATTAAATATCCGACCAGTGCCAATTCAATGACTAGTGGCACGGAAACAAGAATAATTGCCTTTCGCGAGAGTGTAAGGTTCAGTCGCATTTGTCCAATTCTAGCCCAGCCGGCGCCGGCTGGATAGGGGGCAAACGTCCGAATAAATGGGCGATTGCAGTCCTCACACAGTCCTCACAGAATGTCTTTAACCTTGGGAATGTGAGTGCGCCGAATTAAACAGCTACGAGTTGCGAAATCATCAGTAATTAGTACGACGCCAGAACAGACAAGCACACAAGGAGGAATGAAATGATTATGCTTGACCAAGTGAAAGAACCATTTCATATCGAGCGTGTTGCATGTTTCGGCAGAACCCTGCATGAGTATGTCGAAATGTTCAACCTCGATCTGGAGAAATTGAAAGGTACAAGCGTCCTGGATTGTGCATCTGGACCGGCATCGTTTACAGCTGAAGTGCAAAAGAAAGGGATTCGAGCGGTGGCTTGCGATCCGATTTATTCTTTGCAAATCGATGACATCATTCAAAACGCGCAGCGTGACATTCCCGCCTGCATACGTGAAACACAGCGGCACAGAGATCTTTTCTTGCGCGACAACAATGAGGAAGATGCCAGCTTTCTGGAGGAAAAATTGAAAGCTCTGTCGATGTTCGCCGACGACTACAAGAAGATGGATTCATGCAGGCGTTATGTGCCGGCGGCATTCCCACACATGCCGTTTTACGATGAAAGCTTTGACATGGTCTTATGTTCCAACCTGCTTTTCGTGTACAGCGACGTTAAGACCGGTGGCATCCTGCGATCATCAGTGTTCGACTATCTCTTCCATCATCGCGCCGTGCATGAAATGTTGCGCATCGCTCGCAATGAAGTGAGAATCTATCCGGTCGTCGGTCCGAACAAACGCAGACATCCATTCATTGAACAGTTGCTTGAAGACGAGTCGTTTTTTCCTTACGACATGCAGTTCGAAACAGTGATGATGAAGGACATCAAAGGGGCAACGCAAATGCTGAGAATTTTTAAAAAAGGAGTTTAGAGAGAGGACGAGTTGAACAGCCAAACAAGCGGCCAGCCCTTAGCGCATAAAGTCTAAGAGCTGGCTGCCTGTATTATCCATATAAAGATCGCCGTCCGACTTTACTCGCTTGTAGCCGACTGGAATAGAAAAATCCACGCTCTTGAGTGGCACGCGTTTGGCCTCGAGCGTATCGCACATCAAAGCCTTGCGGCTGTTTTCCATAACAGCACTGAATCTTATCGGCAAACCCAGAGCCGGCAGCCCATACATTTTGGCGACGAAATTTTCCAGCTGCTTAGGAATTGACTGCCCATCAAGAACCCAGAGTTTCTTGTCGCTGATGCCTACTCTTGAAGGTCTGGCTTCTGTATGCGTTCCCTTCAACATCATCGTGGTTTCGGATTTTTCTTCTGTCGACTCGAGCCGTTTGGTCCTCAATCCGGCAATAGTCTCAATGCCCGTGAATTTATAGGATTTGGCTTCCATCGTTTCTCCGGCGATAAATACCATTCTTTGCGCAAGTTGCGGCTTCCAATTGTTTAAATCGGCTTCGTAGATGAGCTTCAAGTCCGGTTTAAATGCAAAAACCTTGCCGTCCATTAGACGGGCTATTTGGATAATATTCTTGCTTTTGTTTATCAGCTTCACCACTGTAGGCGCGATCAAAATCTGGTATCGGCCGAATGACTTGCTGTTCTGCTCGAGGACAAGACACTGATCCTTGGCGGCCAGGGCAGGATAAGAAAAACAAGATAGGATCAGGGGCAGGACGGTGACAACTAAAACGCACAACTGCGGGAAACACTTCATCTCAATTGCTCGATTTCACAAGTTTGTCGAACGATTTACCCGGGGCTTCCTATTCTGTATGATCCCATAACCGGTGAAAACATTCCTGCACAGTACAAGCGAGGGGCGCTAATGATGGAAGTCGACAGTACCAAACGCTTTTCCGGGCTGGCAGATATATACGCCAAAGCGCGCCCGACCTATCCCGAGACTGCCATTAACTATATTATGGATATCTGCGGCTTGACTGCAGGCTCGGAAATTGCCGATATCGGATGCGGCACGGGGATTTCCAGCCAGTTGTTTGCAGCACGCGGATTGAGCGTGATCGGCGTCGAGCCCAATCATGACATGCGGCAAAAGGCTGCCGAGCTGATAGACACTCTTAAAACGGGCAAGCTCAGGCTGGTGGATGGGACCGCCGAGAATACTTCACTTGAGGATTCCTCTGTCGATGCCGCTTTATGCGCTCAAGCATTTCACTGGTTCGATCCGGAACTGGCTCTCAAAGAATTTCACCGTATTTTGAAACCTGAAGGTTGGACGGTTCTTGTTTGGAACGAACGTGATGAAACCGACCAATTTACGCGTGCATATGGTGATGCCTTTAGAAAACTGACAGAGATTGACAAAGTCGAGGTGAAGCACGGTGCTTCAGGGATTCCTCTGCTCACCTCGGAATACTTTTCCAAAGGCGAACTGACCCAATTTGAAAATGAACAGATTCTCGATCGCGAATCGCTCATTTTGCGCGCATTTTCAGCTTCATACGCACCAAAGGAAACCGGCATCGCCAACCGCTTGAAAGAGATGCTCAATAGCGCATTCGAGCGCTTCCAAAAAGGCGGCGAAGTGGTTCTTAAATACAGCGTAGCTGTCTACTCCGCCTGCCGCGCCTAGAAACAGAATCAGAAACGAAGCCCCTACGGTTTCGGCGTGCCAATTCCCAGTTCGTGAATTTGCAGAAAGTAAAACGCCACCAGAACCAGCGCGTGAGTAATCGCGCCTGAGGCTATAAGCGACGGCACATCATTCATCTCTACAAGTTTGATCTTGATGTCTTCAGCGCCTTTAAAAGTGGGCTCGCAAATTTGTTTAGCGCCGCGCGCTAGAAATGTATCGCAGAAATTGCTTTGCAAAGCGGGATTGGGATGATTGCGACCGATGAATGTCAGTTCGTCCGCAACAAAACCTGTCTCTTCAAACAATTCGCGGCCGGCAGCATATTGAGAACTACGGTCTTCCGGATCGACAGCTCCGCCCGGAATTTCCAATGTGATTTTTTCTATGCCGTGACGGTATTGCTCGATAAAGACAACTCTTCCATCGTCTGTTATCGGAATAACATTGCACCAGTGCGAGGGGTGCAGCACATAGAAATCGAATGCGCGGTTCGCTTCTCCGGTAGGCATCAAGGCCCGATTGCGCTCAAGTGAAAATACTTTGCAGTCGGCTATCTTGTGGGACTCAATTTTTCTCCAGGGGAGAATCTCGCGGCTCATGATTCGGTGTAACCAGATTCCAAAATCTAACAGCCTCATTGTAGTCTGAATTTGCATAGGCTGTGAAGATGTAGTCCGAAAAACAGCTGAGGGTGAGGCTTTTTCCAACCCACTAGTCAAGAGACCAAATGGCGCCGGTGCTGCATGTTTACCGCCCTTTCACCGGGTTTTGAGTTAAACTGACAAAGTTGATAGCTGTTCAACCAGTTGTCTGGATTGGGTTTCCTCAAGAATTTCCAAAAGCGGAATGTTGTCAAGCGCCTGTCGGCGACGCATGGGATTGACGCAATCTATTGCAAATGACACGACCGCATATAGATCAAGGGCAAAATGCTCAACGAAAGACGGCAACCACAGCCGCCCCAAGAACAAAACCAAATGCAGTCTTTTCCGCCAAATGCCGAGCAATTGGCGCAGATGGTTGGAGCAGCAATTCGTGAACCCGGTTCTGCGGTTGAACTTCTCTTTGGCAATTCACTGAAAGCATATTCTCTAATTGCCTTCAAAGATCCCCATGGCTCCGTCTGCGCCTGGACTTTGAGCAAGATGGACGGAGACAATGCCACTCTTATCTGGAACATTTCATCCAGCGATCAGCGTGTGATTTTGCAGCAGCTCACCAGCGATTTCAAAAACTGGAATGAGATTGCCCAGGAAAAACAATTTACGACCTCGCAGCACAACCTGCCCTTGCCGACCACAAAGCTCTACTCGCAGGGCGACTTGCGCAGGCTGCAATTTGCTAATCTGGTCAGACTGATTTCCACAGACCAGGCTTCGGGCTGTCTTGAATTGAGCCGAATGCTCGGGCAGGAAACAGAAAAAGCAGTCCTCTATTTCAATGACGGCATGCCCACTCATTGCGTGATTGGGCTGACCAGCGGCGACCATGCATTTTTGGAATTGGTCGGCTGGCAAAACGGCAATTTCACATTCACTCTGGGCCCCGGTTCTTCCGAAATTACCATCACGAAAAATCTGGATCTTCTGATCATGGAAGGCACATACTTGAACGACCACGTTCAAGAATTGCTCAAGATGGCAGTGACGCCGGAAACTTGTTTTACGCGAGCAGTGCAAGACATTAGCGAAGAAGATTTCAGAGCAATAACGCAAAACGAGCAGGGCATAAGCAGAACTTTGCAAAAGAGCATTTTCGATCTGGTGGATGGAAAGAGTCAGATTCAAGCAATTGTGAAAACGCTTGCGGTATCTAAAGCCGAGTGGATGCCCGCAGTCAACAATTTGATCAAGAAAAAGCTCCTGTCCCCTCCGCCCATTCCACTGAGCAGCGAAGACGCCGCACTGGCGACAGCCGACTGGTCGATGATCCAAGCCGTCGACCGCAGCCTGATTCGCGCCGATACTGGAGTCTACGGGTACCCGGCCCTGCTTTATTTCCTGGAGATGGAATTCAATCGCAGCTCCCGCTATGGCAAACCGTTTTCTTTTCTGCTCCTGCAAATTGGCACAAAGGCGAAAGACGGTTCAGGCAAGCTCTCGCCTTTGCCAGCACAGGCAGCGCGCGAATTGGCCAATCTGATTACTCAGTTAAAACGCAAACCGGATATTCTCGGACACTATCAAAACAATTGCTTTGCTCTCATCCTGCCTGAAACCGACAGCCTTCTGGCAAAGCGTTTTGCCAGCCGTTTGATTGAAGTCCTGGTCAGCGGGCCGTCGCTTGAATCGGTCGGCTTTTCGATTGGCGTCGCCGGTTGCCCGCACGAAGCGCAAGACCTGGCCAATTTGATCAAAGCCTGCGTGCAATCCAGGCAAAAATTCGGTTTAGACTAGATTAGACTAGACCAGCAGTTTCACCCAGCTTAGACTCAGCTGAAGGCACGCTCGAGAATCGCTGCGGTGTCCACATCTGACGACAGCGTTCCAAATGTCCTTCCCCAATCGCCCTGGATGCGGCTGGCGATGAAGGCATCGGCTACAGGCTGAGGGGCTGATTCCAGCAGCAGTTTAGCCTGCAAAAGCACAGCCAGATGCTCGACCAGGTAGCGGGCCTCATTTTCGGACTTTCGCGACAAAAGCGCTTCGGCAACCGCGATTTGCGCATCCAGTCGTTTGTTTTGACCGGCCACTTGCTTTATCTCGTCCAGAATAACGGTGGCCGTCTCAGGCTCATTAACCAGGGCGCGCAAAACATCGAGGCAAATGACATTGCCGGAGCCTTCCCAGACCGAATTGACCGGTGCCTCGCGATAGAGTCTGGGCATCAGCGAATCTTCCACATAACCGTTGCCTCCCAGTGTTTCCAGGCACTCATACACATGCGATGGAGCACGCTTGCAGATCCAATATTTCGAAACGGCGGTGGCAATTCTGCGGAAGAGATCTTCCTTTCGATCGGCCGCACCGGCATCGTAGGCTCTGGCCAGGCGCATGGTCAGAACAGTGGCGGCCTCGGATTCCAGAGCCAGATCGCAAAGAACATTGCGCATCAAATCATGATCGATAAGTCTCTTTCTAAAAGCGGATCGGTATTGAGTGTGGTGCAAGGCTTGAGTGAGCGCCTGACGCATCAAACCAGCCGAAGAAAGTGCACAGTCAAGCCGCGTGTGACTGACCATTTCAATAATCGTGGCCACGCCTCGCCCTTCTTCATTGATCAGCCAACCTTGAGCGCCTTCAAGTTCAATCTCGGCACTGGCATTTGATCTATTGCCCAATTTATTTTTCAAGCGCTGCAGCCTAATTTGATTGCGCTCTCCCGATGGTGAGAATCTCGGCACCAGAAAACAGGAAAGGCCTCCTTCCGTCTGAGCCAGCATGACCAACGCATCGGACATCGGATGCGAGCAAAACCATTTATGTCCGGTCAATTCATAGAGTTGGCCGGGTCCTTTTGACTGGAGCGGTTTTGCCTCAGTTGTGTTGGCACGAACATCAGAGCCTCCCTGCTTTTCAGTCATCGACATGCCTATCAGGGCACCACGCTTTTGACTGGCAGGAATTAATCGCTGATCGTACTTACCGGACATGAGCAGGGATTCAAATGTGGAAAAAACATCCGGCTGCTTTTTCAAAGCCGGCACGCAAGAGAAAGTCATGGATACTGGACACATGTGACCGGCTTCGATTTGCACCATCAGGTACATGAGAGCGGCGCGGGCAACGTGGCTGCCCGTGCGAGCTTCAACCCAGGGCAAATTGGTGAGCCCATTTTCAACCGACATCGAGAGCAACTGGTGCCAGGCCGGGTGGAATTCTACTTCGTCAAGGCGGTGACCGAAACGATCGTGAGTCTTCAAAACCGGCGTGTTCTCGTTGGACTGACAACCAAGTTTAATTGTCTCTTCGCTGCCTACCAATTGCCCAAACTGTGAAAGTCTTTTCTCAGCCCATTCAGCGCCTTCTTTTTTGACGGCTTCAAAAAGCGCCCTGTCCTTCAAAAAAAGATTGTAATTTTGCAGCGTCGGCGGCTGATTGGTGACTAAATGCGTCTGACTTGAACGCTCGAGCTTTTCCACGGCTACCATGCTGAAACTCCACTGCCAACCTTGACGGTCGACAATTCTACTCCAAAGCGGCGCCGGATGCTGTAGTCTTGCAAGAGTCTCCGGCTCCAGAAAGTACAATCTTTGCTGAATCGTATGAGCCTAAAACCGGATATCGAAAACCGAAAAGCCCCTGCCCCTCACTTTTCCCAATGTTTCCTCTCAGAGACTCACAACCTTCCGGCACAGTCCCCTTAGTCACTTATTTGATCATCGCTCTCAATGCGATCGTCTTTCTCATAGAAATCATGCTTGGCGACCGGGGGCTGCAAGAATTCCTCAAGAGTTTCGGCCTGGTGCCGGAGCTATTCATTGAGCAATTCGGACCCTACGAAATTTTCACTCTCTTCAGCTGCATGTTCCTGCACGGCGGCTGGATGCACTTGATCAGCAATATGTGGGCGCTTTTCATTTTCGGTGACAACATAGAAGATAAGCTGGGTCATTTCACCTACCTGATTTTCTACCTGGTCTGCGGCGTCTGCGCCGGGCTCACCCAAGTGTTCATGTCGCAAGGCAGTCTTACTCCGACCATCGGCGCTTCAGGCGCCATTGCCGGGGTTTTAGGCGGCTACATTGTTTGCTATCCGAAGGCACGCGTTCTCACGCTCATTCCCATCTTTTTCATCATCAGGCTGATAGAAGTTCCGGCGGCAGTATATTTGGGTTTCTGGTTCATATCGCAATTCTTCACCGGCTTTGCCAGTATTGCTAAAGATGCCGGCGAAGAGGGTGGCATAGCCTGGTGGGCGCACGTGGGCGGATTTGTGGCCGGAGCGATTCTTGTAAAACTGCTCAGCTTGGGAAAACGAGACACTGACGAATCCCTAAATTATATTGACAACTAACAAAGCAGCACCATCGGTAGTGGCGCCGCAGACGGCGGTAACTATTAGTCGCTGACTTTGTCAGCGACTTTGTCTTTTTTATCGTCCTTTTTTTGCTCTTGCTTCGATTTCTTCAGGCTGAAAAGTCTTGAGCCAATCTCTTTTGCTGATTTTCCAGACCCGTTGGTTTCGGTGCCCTTAGCCTCTGCATCACGGTCTTCTGCCGCCGGCTCATTTTCGATGCGAATTTTTTCAACGCGCACGCGCCGATTGGACAATACTTTTACTGTGTAAATTCCGGCTTTCAATTCATCGCCCGGCTTCAAAGTCGCCTGGGCTCTGCGCTCGATCTCGAGTTTTACATCAGCAAACTGACGATCGGAGAGCAACCTTTTGCCGCCGATATTTTCTTGCAAAAGAAGGAGCAGCTTTTCAATGGAGAGCATCGGATCGTTGATGTGCTCATCGAACATGGTATCAAGCGAAAAGATAATGGCTTTCTGCGTACGCTCTAAAACTTTATTGCTGTTGGCACGATTGAACAGCGCTTGCACCTCGAACTTGAGCAAGATGGAAGAAGTGGTTTTGTCGAAGGCGATCGTCAATTTGATTGGGCGTTCGTCCCTCTGAGTGCAAAGGCACTCGGCCTTCAAGGTGCCGGCCGCTGCATTGTTTTCCACAATCGTCCAGACCCAGGCATGACCGCCGAAATTCTTCAGGGCTTCTTCAATGGCTTTGAAGACCGCCGGCCTCTCGCCGCAGACACGGATAGGGAAGGGATTTTCGAGCACATCATTGCGCCCCATCGTTTTCAGCGTATAGCCGACAACTCCGACGGTGGCTGCACCAACCAGGAAAAACGGATTCATTTCCATCTCCTATTCGAGCGGGATTTGAGCTAAGACTTTTCTTGATGCAAGGCTCAAAGGACCCTCTTTCAGGCCGATTAATAGTTTGGCAGATTAAACGGCAGTTTTATATGCCTTTAGATTAGAACGTTACTTTCGGCTCAGCGCAAATGATCGAAGCGAAACTCGAAAACCGCTTTGCCGACAGGAATTCGCAAGATAGCTTCGTCAAACTTACTGTCGTCATAAAACAGGCAGCCCTCCACGCTGTTGCCTTGAGGCAGAGTAGACGGTCCCAATTCACTTTCGCGCACATCGGCAGCCTGTTTTTGCGATTGATTGGAAACGGCCTGTGCCCTTTGATAAGCACGATCGCGCGCCTGAAAATCAGGTACGTTCGTCACCATCGTGGTCATGCCCGAACCGCGGTTATAAAAGGAATTTCCGCCATATCCAATTGGTCCGCCGTAGCCGAAATTAGGCGGCATGTAACCCATGCCGTATCCGTAAGGCATGTATCCGCCATTGCCAAGAATATTTGTCGTGGCAGTGGTGGTTGCCTGTGAACCCCAGAAGCGGATCCATTTCGCTTTGCTGTTGCCTTTTTTCTCAATTGTCTGGGCAAGTGTCTCTCCAGGCACCTGCTTGGCCAGACTGATGCGGGGCTTGATGATAATCAAGTCGGCGCCCTGCGGCAAGACCTTGACGCTCCAGTGACCATTGTTGGTGATGCGCACTTCCGCTTTCGAATTCTTCACCAGGTCTGCGCCTTTGAGAAGCAGAGCTGCTTCGACGGTGACGTTGTTGGCGGTAATGCGTTCGCGAGTAACGCCGTCTGTAGTTTCGCGAGAGACATTGGGAGCGCCTGGAAGAAAACGATAGAAAACCGCATCTTCAGCCTTTTGCGGAGCAAATGGTTTGAATACCGATTGAGTCTGCTCTTTGATCGAAAGTGCATCAGCATAAAATCTTTGTGCGTTGGCCTGGTCGCCTTGCCGGAAAGCAAGAGCGGCCATGCGCTCCAATTGATTGGCGCAGGCAACACTTTGCGGTCCATGCAATTTCGCATCCAAAGCAAGCACTTCTTGATAGACAGTGAGCGCTTCCTTGAAGGCTCCTCTGTCCTCAAGCAAATGAGCTAGATGTTCCAGCCCGCCACAAAGAAATGAAACATCGGTCTTACTTTCCTTCTTCCAATAAGTTATAGCTTCACGCGCCTGCTGCTCTGCTTTTACCGAATCACCCTGGATCTGCGTGATCCAGGAGAGGTCGTCGTAATAGCGAGCAGTCAAATTGAAAGAAAGATTGGCAGTGCGATTCAGCAAAGAACTGACGACTTTCAGTTCTTTGGCTAGATTTTGAAACTTGCCCTGCCATATTTTCGCTTCGATCAATGACAGGCGAACGGCAATTTCTTCGGCCCCGCCCTTTACTGTTCTCAATCGGTCGGTGGCCACCGCTTCGGCACGTGCATAGTCGCCGACATTGATTGCATTGTCGCTGTCGGCGGCACTGCCGTCTCCGGTTGTCCCGGCATTCATGCCGCCGGCTGTCTGTTTTTCAAAAACAGCTTGAGAGCCGACGCCGGAAACACCCGCCTCCAGGTCTGAAGGAGACATATTTTGAGAAAGGGCCGGGGACTGGCCGGCGAAAAGTACCGTCAGCAAAGAAAGAAACGACTTTATCGGACACGCTCCCGCCAATCTCATTTCCTCAACCCCTTTAGCTACCAAGCCTTCGATATATTTGTTCCCGCTTCCTCTCAATCCGGGAACAAGTTCGAAAATGTCTCCATCTAAAGACTAATAAGACGATAAGAAAACGGTCGCCCGCATTCGCCCCCTGATGCCCGGCAGTCAATCTTCAGAAGCTTGCAGTAAACAAGCAGCTCTGGGCGGGTATTATGAAGGCAAGGAATCTCGAAACTCGGAATCTCTTCCGGCTGGATTCATGAAACATACAAATAGACCAATCATCAATTTCCTGCTGGCTTTCCTTAGCTTGCTCAGCTTGACGCTGTTACCGGCAGTGGCCAGCCCGCAGTCTTGCTGCATGAGCACTGAAAGTGCAGCGAAAGCCTGTCTTTGTTCGCGAGCTTCCCA
>CAZHEZ010000048.1:0-40759 GCA_964531315.1 uncultured Candidatus Obscuribacterales bacterium
GATTGGCGAAGTAGTAAAACTGAAAGACGGTCGTATGAACATTATGACCTCAGGACTGAGGCGTTTTCGTATTGTCGAAATCGTAAAGCAACAGCCATATCTGGTCGGTAAAGTAGAATGGCGGGAGGATGCCCCGCCTGATTCAGAAGCCTTTGCCGCCATGGGTGAAGTGGACAAATCACTGCGCGAAGTAGTTAGTCTGGCCAATAAATTGACCAGCAAGGACAATCTTATTCCTCAAGACTTGCCCACCGATCCTCTAAATCTGTCCTTTTGGATTGCCGCTCTTTTTTTCAATTCATCAAGTGATCGCCAAGAGCTTTTAGAGCTCTGCAACACCGCTGACCGACTAAAAAGAGAACTCATCTTGCTTGATTCTCTGAAGAGTGAACTGGCAGCCAGAGCGGCTATTGAAGACGCCTTCAGAAACTAATCACGACTAACGCTGATCTTTTTTCTTGGGATTAAGAGAGTCAAATCCGAAGTCAATCGGTGTCAGCGATTGCGTGCATTGCATGCAACCAGGACCGCTGTAAAAGCGTCCACAGACTTCACAAACTTGCTCGGCTTGTTTTGCTTTTCGCTCTTCTATTACGCGCGCTTGAGTCGGCGTCGGCGGCTTGGGCGCAGGTGGGTCGGCGGCAACAGAATTTGCAGCTGGCGGTGCCGGTGGTGCCGGTTGAGATGGTGAGGGCGGCTGCAAGGGCGGCGTTTGGGAATAGACTGGTTGGGGCGCAGGTGGTGCCTGGTAGAGAGGAGTTGCAGGCTGCTGGTAGTTTTGCGAAGGCGCCGTATAGACTGGCTGTGGCTGAACTGGCGGAGCTTGAGGTGGCATGACTGCCTGTTGATACTGCTGCACTTTTTCAGACTGGACCGACTGAGCTGTCGGCTGCGGAGCTGCTGGTGCGTGGGGTGGCGTGACTACCTGTTGATACTGTTGCATTTGCTCAGGCTGGACCGGCTGAGCTGTCGGCTGTTGAGCTGCTGGTGCGTGGGGTTGAGTTACCATCTGTTGCACATAAGGTGCCTGTGACGGCATTGGTTGGTTAGGTTGCAGCACGTGAGGGGAGGGAGCTGCCTGCTGGGGCGGTTGTACGTAATGACCGGCCGGCGCTGGCTGTGAATACTGTGGATTTGTCTGGGCCTGGCTATATCCAGCCGGCTGAGAAGGTGGTTGATGCTGCACGTACTGAGGCACGGCCGGTGCCGCTTGCTGGGCATAACCGGCCGGCTGTTGTTGCGGTGCTGCCACAGCCATAGTAGCCTGAGCTGGCTGCTGTTGTGCATATTGGGGTGGCAGACCCTGTTGCGCATAACCTGGTGAGGTCTCTGGAGGATGTCCCAGTTTTTGCTGCAATCGAGCCAGATTATTAGCCATAGTCGCCACTGCCGGATGGTCGTAGCCGAGCAGAGCCTGGTAAATAGTCAACGCTCTCCTTCCGAGCGCCTCCGTCTTGTCAAATTTGTTTTGTTCATAACAAAGTGCAGCAAGGAAGTTGCAAGTCTTTGCTACTTCAATACTGGTGCGCCCGAACAGAGCTTCCTTAACCTGAATGCCCTTGGCATAAGCGGCTTCCGCCTGCGGGAAACGCTTTTGCGCTGCATAAACTTTGCCCAGACTATCGAGCCCGAGTGCAAATCGAGCATCGTGGTGTCCGGCAGCGTCGGCAGCGGCGAGCAGTTGAGTCCAGAGAGACTCGGCAGTAGCAAAATCGCCACGTGCCGCTGCCGCTTCGGCAGCATCTTTGTATTGGTCCCAGCTTGTATTCACGAAGGTAAGGGGTCGGTTTTTGGCGCGAGGTGTGCCCTCTGCTCTCATCAATAGTAGCTCTGCAAGTAGCAGAAATCGCCCAATCTTTGAGGTCTAGACTGGATGCGTGTCCCACCGGCAGCGTGCTAAATTGAATCACGCAAAGGTCCACAAACTGGATATGCCCATGAAAGCAGCAAGTAACGCACTAATTATTAGCTTTATAGTTTTGTCTGGATTAAGTAATTACGTCTCTGCGCAAGAGTCGACACAAACGCCGAAAACACCGGCTGCGGAAGAATCGACGGTGAAATTACCGGCTTTTCTTGAGACCCTTAAAAATGCCAAGGTGATCGAGGATTCAAGACTGCCGGCCAACGCCCAGAAAAGCGAATTGCGAAAAGCTTTCGAGGATGCCGCCAAAGCCGGTTCAGGAGTCAAGACAGACCTAGTCTGGATGACACACAATGCCACTCCAGCTGGGCGTTTGTACGCCGTATCCCTGCTTAAAAAGCTTGATCCTCAAGGAGCAAAAAGCGTACTGCAAGAGCTCAAAGAGGACAGGGAAAATGTGTCATACAAACATGGCGGCGAAATAGTCCACTACAGTGTCGGCGAAATCGCCATCGACCAGCTCAGCCAGCACCCAATCATCGTTATCGACCTTCAATAAGGAAAGAAAGTCGTAAAAGCCTTAGCTGACAGGCGTTTACGTTTTTTGTTCTTGGCTGCGGCGATTTGTCAAGAATCGCCTCTGATAGTTGTTTGAGTCTGGAATTTAAACCGATATCGGTTTAAATTCCAAACTGAGATGGGAAGATCCCCACCCTCGCCCTCACAGGCCCGCAGCCGTCTTTGCCTAATTTCCATCACTATTGATATAGGCTTCCGGTTGATGGGCAGCTACTATTGCCCATTTTTTGATTGAGCCAGAACCAGCAAAACTGTGCGCCGGATTGGTCTTTGATTAGAAAACTGGTACTTGGAAAATGAGCGGGCTCTGGTATCTTCTTGACAAGGGCTAATAATCTTTTGTGGGCAGGACCTCAGCATGGCATCGATTAACGGAAGCGGCCGATTCGGCTTGCATATGGGCGCGCTACAAAAACTGACTGGTTGGGCTCAACGTTCGCCTGGCTCCAGAAACAGCCACGGGCTCAATCGCGCCCGTTATTTTGTTTTGGCCGGAGATACGCTCGAAAAAATCGCCCAAAAAAGCATGGGCGATCCTAGATTTGTCGGTTTGCTCGTGACGATAAACCGGCCCATGGTCAAGATGATGGGTGACGGAAGCTCACGCGTTCCGTTTATCCAACCTGGCACGTCGATATATCTTCCTACGCAAGAAGAACAAGATGTTTATCGTGCCAACTTTATGTCTCGCGAGACGCCGCCCAGAAATGAATTCGAAAGGGGCGAATTTGATGCGGTGCGGCTACCGAAGGGTGTTTTTGCGGAATCGGCCACGGCTTTCGACGATGAAGCGCCTGCGCCCAGAATTCTCTTTGACGCTGAAGAAGTGACAAAAGCGGCGGCGGCTGAGATTCTTGCCTATGCTGAGCCGGAAGTGGAAGAAAAGGAATGCCACATCTTTGAGCCCGAAGCACTGACTGAATCAATCGGTGCGGTCGTGCAATTATCGGATTGCTGCCGGGTTCTTATCGACGAGTCGACGGCAAACGAAGACGAATTTCAAATCAAGCTGGAAGCATTGATCAGGAATGCCTGGATAACGATTGCCGCATATTACTCGCAGAACAATCACATTGCCCGGGTAATGTATAGAACGGACGGACGGCGCAAACAAATAGACATGCAATTGCCACCTTCTGTTGTGAAAGAAATGGCGGAAGAAGATTTCATGCACAACTGGGAAAGGCACTATCGTGGCTACATGATGCAACAGCCTTCCAGCATCTGGCTTGAATTTCCGGCTCGCACTATCTAAATTAGACGAACTGACAAGACAGGCGTGTGGCAAGGAAATGCAGTGCCTAGGCGTTTCGGCCAGGGAGCCAAGCTTTGTTGTTGAAATATCTCTTTCGTGATTGGGGACCACTTTTAGGCGGTTTAATCATGATGAGCGCCGTCTACTTGCTGATAAGCCAATTCGTTTATATTCAACAAGCTCATAGCAGCCGAGCCTGGAAACCAACGGATGCCCAGGTTGTCACATTTGCATCGGCGTTAGCTGCCGGTGCCAAGTATGACGGCATCGATGTACTTCTCACTAAGATTTTTCTTCCCGAGTATTTTGGGCGCCCGCAAATCGCTTTTGAATTCACCATAGATGGTGCTACATATGCCGGTGTGAATTACACGTGGACGATTGATCCGCTCGGTCCTAAAGATCAGGATGTCAAACGTGATCATCCTCCAGGTTCGACTATTACAGCCTATTACGACCCCTCTAATCCGAAAGACTGTGTCATTCAAACAGGATTTGGTCCACACTTTTACATAATCGTGATTGCTGCTGTCATACTATTTTGCATCGGTGTCTACATAATTCAAAGGCCGAGAGAACTGATATAAGAAATACTCAAAGAAGGATTTGCACAAATGCAAAAATTCATGGGGAACTCACAAATTAAGAATGCAATTGCTGCCGGATGCTTATTTGCTCAAGTAGCATTTCCTATTTCGTGTTTCAGTGCTAATCCCGCATCGGAATCGTGGACGGTTGGAAGAGGTGAGGCGAACGGCAAGCCAATTTTTGTTCGCATCAATATGGGCGTCAAGGCCGGCAATCCAAAGTATCCATTTCGCGCAGTTTATTTGATCAACTTTTTGCATCCTACTCGCGATGGACGACCCGAGAAAGATGAAACTGCCAAAGCAAATGAAGTTGAGGATCAATTAAACACGCTCATTGCCAAGGCTGACACAGGCAAATTTGTCGCCGTTCAAACGCACGATGGAATTCGCAAATATCTTTTCTATGTCGAATCCGAAAAAATCGCCCAAGATGCGCAAGCCGCTCTCAAGGTGCCGGCCAACTACAAAATTGATCTAAATATCTCCAAGGATCCTGATTGGATGGTATATGGCAAAATCAAAAGTGAGCACGAACGAGTTCATGCCTCGAAGTAGCCTGGCGTTGGTTCTCCGGTTTTGAAGATTTTTTGAAAGTTGGTGGAGTAGGGTGTGTCATTGCGACACCCACTTACTATTCTCAACGGTGCTACATATGTTTGAAGCCAATCATGAGTCATACAAGGCTGCTTGCCCGGAAGTCAGTTCTTTGATCGATAAAATGGACAGATTGGCTCCCGATGACATCAATCGATACCACTATCCCAAAATTGAAAACCATGGCTGCGGTGGAATTCTTCCTGATTGCACGATCGTTGATGGTGGCGGCAAATGGGGTCCAATCGATTTGCAAATTCCCGGTCGCCGCATCTATATGCCGGAAGAAGGCGGCATATCGGATGTTTTGAGCACCATACGCGAAAAAATATTTGGCTCTAATTTCAATGATCTCAATAAAAAGGTCGAGAAAGCAGCCGACAAAGAGGCTTTAGCCGGGCTGACACCGGAAGAAAGACAAAAGTACGAGGCTGAGAAAAAGGCCCTGGAATCATATGAGCGGCGCCAAATGACCGCGCTGTGTTATCAAGAGCATCCTGAAGAGCCTCCCGCTACTCCAACTATGGACAAGGTCGGCAAGCGCGCCGCCGAGATTGAAGCGGAAGCCAGGCAGCAAGTAATGGCGCACATGACTCCTCAAGAACGTGCTCAGTACGAACAGGAAAAACGCAACTGTGAAAAATTACCCGACTGGCAGGATGATGATCCGAGGGCGGAGACAGTGCACATGTACAGACCACCTGAACCCGGCCCCATGATGAGAGAACTGGAAAAACGCACGGCAGCGGCTATTCAGTCTCACACATATAAGGATCAAGAATATGCAAAACTCTACGAGCATCAATTAACATAGCGCGTTTGATTTTTTCAGATAGTTGAAACTTGATACTCGTCGCCTGTTTCTTCGCGGACGAAAAATGGATTGGTGACATCACCAAGATTCAAGAAACGCCCGGAAGCAGCCGGGACCTTGTCGCCCGGCAGGATGATGCCGCGAAGGTTGAGAGGATCGACAGATGATACTTCAATCGATTTCAAAACGTCTGTAGACTGCTCTCGGTTGGCCCGCAGCGATTCCAGTGCCGCAGGCAGAGCAAACTGCTCTCCTGAAAAGCCTGCTACGAAGCGGCCTCCGCGTAGTTCGCCCCGTGCTTCCTGGCGCCTTAGAATAGGGAGCATTTCTCGCCACGTGGGCACGGTTGTTTCACGTGTAAGAAGATCTTTGAAGAGAACACCATAGCGATTCAGTAGCATCATGCAAGCGCTCTCGATTGCAGTCACATCTCCTTCCGGTGTCAGTTCGCCGAGCATCGACCAGCGCCCGGTCGCATTCCTTGGTCGGGAATCTCGGGCCGAGCCCTGTCCGCTGCGGCGTTTTGGATCGATGAGAGCGCGCAGATTGTCAAAACCGTCGGCGGTGGCAAGGCCGGCTGCCACCAGTTCCCAGAGTGCACTTTCAACTTCCGACTTGAGTAAGCCCGTAAATCGGGCCAGATCAGTAAAGAACAAGGCACCGCGCTCGTTTAAGTGTTTGAATACCAGTCGAGCATTGCTGGTTAAACAATATTGATCGATGTTTTCTCGCGAGCGTTTGCAATAAGTAATCCAATCGCATTCTTGCCGAATGAAGAAAGTCATTGGTGAAACGCTGCTGGGAATGACACGTCTGCCATTTGTCTCTTTTGCTATAGCTCCAGTCTCCGAGAGCAATACCAGTGATTCTAATTTGGTTGCACTGCCCTGTACTTCGACTGGCGAGATTTGGTTTTGAGTTGCGGAATTGCCAGCTTGCCCTAAGTTCTTAGATGCTGGTTCAGCATTTGCTTTATTGGATGTACCAGCAGTAATTGAGCGAGTAATCGGCATGCCATAGCGCGGTCGTTTGAAAGTGAATCGCTTGGGCGCTGGCTCTGCCGCCATAACTGTGGCAGGATGCGGCGAGATTCTTCCCCAGCCGATTGCGCCGGTCATGCAAAGTTGGTCGAGATCTTCTGAGCTGTATTTGCGAACGCGTTTGGAAAGAATCTGGGACTCCCATGCATTGGCCGGCAGCTCGAATCCTTGCAGCTGGGTGAGTATTTGTTGCAGGCCACGCGCGCCAACCAACTGAGTGCCCGGCGCGACATGTTGCCAGCGAGCCAGAAACAGTATGAATTCTTCTCGGGAAACCGGCTTTATTTGACGGCGCAAACCGTCTACTGTCAGGCGGTGTATGCGAGCCAAAAGCCGACGATCGCACCATTCTTCCTCAATGCCGGTGAATTTACCGCGTAAAATGGAACCCTGGGATTCGACTCTCAAAAGAGAAAGATCAATGTCGAATTGCGACAGTGCCAGAAGGTCGGCGATCGCTTTTGCTTTGAAGGGACCTAAATAGCACATCCAGCCGCGCAGCATAGAATCGAGCGCTTCTTCCTTGGTAAGCGGTTTTTCTTCGATGTCCGGAAGAGGGTCTTCGAAATTTGCGTCCGGGAAAATTGCTAGAAAGGCTGCCTTCCTTTCTGTGGCCACCCAATAGTCATTACCATTGAAAGTGGCTACTCCGGCTCGGCGTTGTTTGAGCAGTTGGCGCAAATGGATGCTCCAATTGATCAGCCCTCCGTCGCGAATCAGGAGGGCTAGATGGGGCGGTGCCGCAATCACAGTGTATAAAAAATCGTGCAGGTCATCCTCGTTTCGCACGTCCGGCCATGCTTCCATCTGCACTTGACCGATGGCATATTCATCCAGCCGGCCTGTTGTCGACGCGATTGAATCTGGCAATATTCGTCTCAGTTCTACGGCGCGTGCCCGTCTTTCTTCCAGCGGCGCATCGTCCAGATAAGCATATGGATTAGCATTTAAGATTTCGTGAGAAAACACAGACGGCGCCGGAGTGTCGATCGCTTGCGTTTTGATCGTTCCATTTTTTAAGTCTGTCAAAAGCTCTAGGAAACCTTCGATATCCAACGCCTCAGTCAAGGCGTCTTTCATGGTTTCTTTTACAAGCGGGTGATCCGGGATGGCAATTTCACCGGCGATATTGTCCTGGCAGGAGGCAGCCTGTGGAAAGACCGCCGTAAGCAAGTCTTCCGCCCGCATCCGTTGAATCTGGGGCGGCACTTTCTTGCCGCCTTGAAATCGTAAAAGAGCCAGCGAGCGATTGGCTGCCCAGCGGAAACGCGTTGTAAAAAGCGGCGACTGCAGTATGGCTTGTTCTAAAACGCCGACTACGGTTTCTAGACTCAAGAATTGAAACACATCTTCCAGGGGAAAACTGTGACGTTCTGAAAGTGAGATATTGATACCATTTTCAGTAGCCTGCGCTTGCAGCTCCAAATCGAAATTTCGGCAAAACTTTTTGGTCAATGCCAATCCCCAGGCTTTATTGATGCGGCTGCCGAAGGGTGCATGAATGACCAATTGCATCCCGCCCGCTTCATCGAAGAACCGTTCGGCAATGACCAGATTTTTAGAAGGCACACCGCCCAGTAATGCCTGTCCTTCAAGCACGTAGGAAACGGCTTGACGGGCTGCATCCTTGCTCAGTCCACAATTGTCCATAAGCCAGGTCTGAGCGCGGGCTGGTCCAGTCAAGATCTCTTCATCGCCATTGTCGTCTTCGTCTATCTCTGCAGACGATATTTGTTTTGAAGCAGGACACGTTAAAGCCAGTCTGCTTATTTCTTCTCTTAAGGTTGAGAGCTGTTCGGACAGTTCACGGCTGCGGCCCGGGGCTTCTCCTCGCCAAAAAGGAACGCTGGGCGGTGCGCCATTGGCATCAACCACCCAGACTCGACCGGCTTTGCCCTCTACTTTCGTGATCATCCATGATGTGGTGCCCAAAAGCATCACATCGCCGGCAGAGCTTTCCACTGCAAAGTCTTCATCGAGGGTGCCGACCATCAAGCCATCCGGTTCAGTGAGCACAGTGAACATGGCTGTTTCCGGTATGGCACCGGCATTGGTGACGGAGGCCAGAAGGCTGCCTCGTCTGGCCTTAACCATTCCATTTACCCGATCACGAATGAGAAAAGCACCGTACCTGGCTCTTACATCGGACAGCCCGTTTGCCAGCATATCTACCACTTTGTCGAATTCTGAGCGTTCCAGATCGCGATAAGGGTAGGCGCGTTTGACCAGATCGTACAAATCGTCTTCACGCCAGTCGCTAGTGGCGCAGGCAGCAATGATTTGCTGGCAAAGGACGTCTAAGGAAGTCTTTGGCATAATCAAGCGATCCAGATCGCCTTCGTTAATCGACTTGATCAGTGCGGCGCACTCGAGCAAATCATCACGGGTGGTAGCAAACAAGCGACCTTTGGGAATGGCGCCGCGCCAGTGACCGGCGCGCCCGATACGCTGGAGCGCGACAGCGATGTTTCGAGGCGAGCTTATCTGGCAGACCAGATCTATAGCACCAACGTCAATACCAAGCTCAAGCGAAGCAGTGGCCACTAATGCCTTAAGCTTTCCTGCTTTAAGACGTTTTTCGGCTTCCAGCCTCAGTTCTCGCGAGAGGCTGCCGTGGTGCGCCAAGACTAGATTTTCACCGGCGTCGTCGCCAAGATCTTCGGCGATCATCTTGCCTAAATTATGAGCAACTCGCTCGGCCATTTTGCGAGTATTTACAAAAATGAGTGTAGATGTGTGCTCTTTGACGAGGCATTTTAATTTCTCATAGATCTCGTCCCACATCTCATTACTTGCCACCGCGCCCAATTCCATAGTCGGGACTTCGACGGCGATGTCCAGCTGGCGCCTGTGTCCGACATCGACAATTTGAGGCATTGGCCGGAAGCTGCCGGCTAAGAATTGTGCTGTCGACTCGATTGGCTTTTGTGTGGCCGAGAGTCCGATGCGATTGGGCGGGCGCCCGGTCAGAGACTCCAGACGCTCCAAAGAAAGTGACAGATGCACTCCCCTTTTGTCATCGGCCAGGGCATGTATTTCATCAACGATTACAGTCTCGACGTTGCGCAGAATGGCTCTGCTTTTTTCTGCTGTTACCATTATGTACAGAGACTCTGGTGTGGTGACAAGAATATGAGGCGGTCTTTTGAGCATGGTCCGGCGTTCGATGGCCAGGGTGTCGCCAGTGCGCACCATGGTGCGAATTTCAGGCATGAGCAGATTGTTTGCCATGGCCAGGTCAAAAATTTCTTTGAGCGGCACCTGCAAGTTTTTTTCGACGTCGTTGCTCAGTGCTTTCAAAGGCGATACGTATACGACTTCGGTGTGATTGGACAATTGCCCCGAGAGCGCTTTGCGGACAAGCTTGTCGATGCAGACCAGAAAGGCGGCAAGCGTTTTGCCCGAGCCTGTCGGAGCGGCAATCAGGGTGGTTTCCCCGGCTAATATGTGAGGCCATCCGGCAATCTGCGGTTCGGTCGGCGTGCCGAAACGCGCCTCAAACCACTGAGCAACCAGAGGGTGCGCCCAATCAAGTGCCTCGCACGGAGGCAGTGGAGAGTTCACAGTTGAAACATCCATAGCCGTTATTGTATGAGTTGTAAGGACTTCCTGCCAGTCACAGCGCCCGCGATCCAGCATGAAAAACAGACCAGGACCCGCTTCTAAATCGCACACCGTACGTATATATGGTAGCAGAAGATTGGCAAGTTGCAATGGATTTTTTGTCGTCAATAAATGCCCAAGTTAGGGACAGCAAGCCCCAAAAGGCAATAGAATATTGCCCTGGGGCCGAACGGCCTTCTGCTGGGGTATTTGCAGGTGGGAGCAATTTCCCAATGAGTCAGGAATTCGATAAAGCAAGGCAGAATGCCGAACAATGTTTGGCACAAGGGCAGTTTGCGCTGGCTGAGCCCTTGTTCAGGCAGGCCGCCCAGATTGCCGAGACTGCTTTTCCGGCCAAAGATCAAAGGCGCTGTCAGATGCTTTCCAAGCTGGGTGAAACTCTGGCCAATCAACACAAATTCGCCGAAGCGCAACAAGTTTTAGAGCAGGTAGTTAGTCTAAAGAGTGAACAATTCGGTCCCGGCAATCTGGAAGTGGCCCAGGCTCTCAATGACCTGGCAGGACTGTATTACGAGCAAAGTCGCTATCGCGAAGCCGTGCCGATTTGCACGAAGATTCTCACCATTTATGAACGAATGCTCGGCAAAGATCATCTGGATGTGGCTACTATAGCCGTCAACCTGGCCATGCTCTACCATACCCAGAACCAGTTCGAGGATGCCGAACCGCTCTACAAGCGGGCCCTGGACGTTCGCACCGTCAAGCTAAGTGCCGAACATCCTGACGTAATCAATGTTCTTGAAAACTATGCGGCGCTGCTTTTGGCCACCGGCCGCCTTGATGAAGCAGAATATTTAAAAACTTGCGTAATGGGTCGCGTTTCCGGTCGTATGCGCTCTACAATGCACGATATACCGGCTTTTAAGCGTTCCCCCTAATTCCTTCGGGGTCACAGTAATAATCTATACCTGTAGTCCGCACGGAAGCAGGCAGACCATCCAATCAATCATTCCGGAGCACTGATGAAGCACATTGCAACTTGCCTGGCGTTTTCACTTCTGTGTGGGCTGGCGCTGCCCGACACAATCGCCATGGCTGCCTCTAACGTTCCAGTCGCACAGCCGTCCGTCAATATCCCGGTTTCCAGCTGGGTTGACCCAGATGTGACGCCCAGGGCGGTCATGCTCTGTATTCACGGTCTGGGATTGCATAAGGGCAATTATGAAGGCTTCGGCAAGCGCATCGCCAAGGAAGGAATCATCGTCTATGCCATGGATGTGCGCGGCTTCGGCGAATGGCAGAAATACAAGCAATACCAGAAGGTTGATCTGAAGAGTGCTCTAAACGACCTGTCGTCGGTGCTTACAGCAATCAAGACCAAATATCCGAATTTGCCGATTATTCTGGCCGGCGAGTCCATGGGCGGTGCATTTGCTCTTCATGGCGCTGCCTTGAATCAAGATAAAGTGGCTGGACTGATTTGCTCGGTGCCGTCCGGCGATCGCTATCGCGGCGAAGACGATGAATTGCACATTGGGCTCAATGCAATTTTCAGGGGTTTCGACGCCAATATAAATGTAGGCAAGATGGTGGTAAAACGGGCGACAACAGATGAAAAATTGAGAAATGAGTGGAAAAACGATCCGCTTGCTCGCATGGAATTTTCACCCAACGAACTCATACAGTTTAAGAATTTCATGGGAAAAAATGAGGAGATGGCTCATCTGGTGCAGAAATCGCCTGTGCTTTTCGTCCAGGGAGGCAAAGATAATCTTGTGCTTCCGGCCGGTACATTTGCCCTCAAAAAAGCGCTCGGCACTCCCAACAGCCAATTTGTTCTAAGCGGCAGCTCCGAGCATTTGCTCTTCGAGAGCAATCAATTCAATGACAAAATCATCAGCTATGTGATGAGCTGGATCGACAAGAATGTGGCTCCTTTACCTGATTCGCTTTTGGCTATGAATGCGCCCAACACAGTCGCTTCCATTAAGGACAATGCGCAGGCACCGGACATTCAAATTGCCTCCAATAAAGAAAAAGAGAAACCGGTGGAAACAAAACCAGCTGAGACAGTGGCTATGGCCAATCCAGCCGATATTGCTGACACCATTGCCTCCAATGCCGGCATTTCATATTGGATAGAGCTGAAACGCGGCGGCAAGAACTTTCGCTGCAACAGCCGCACCGCCTTCAAGTCGGGCGACCAGATTCGCTTCCATGTGATTCCTGAAGTGGACGGCTATGCATATGTTGTGCTCAAACAAGGCTCCAGCGGTGGAAAGGCAGTGCTGTATCCGCCCCAGGACAAACCCAACAATATATTGAGAGCAGATTCTGACTATCCGTTGCCATTTGAAGGATGGCTGGCATTCGACAATACACCCGGAATCGAAAAATTGAGCCTCGTCTTTTCTCGCCAGAAGGTAGACTCAACGCGTTTCATCGACGACCGGGTCGAAGTTGCCTATATTGGCGAGACCGGATCAAAAGACATTGTGCCGACCAGAATGAAACTATCATTTGACGCCGAGGCCCCCAATATCATTTCGGCTGACATTGCCGAAACCACGACCATTGCGCAAAATCCCCAAAAGAGCAATGTCACTCGCCTGGTTTGTCTTGATACCGGTGTTCTGGCCGTAGACATTGCCCTCGCGCATCAATAGGCGCAGTAATAACAGATTGAATTCGAATTCAAAAAAGGAAAAATAAATGACCTCCTTCAGTAAGGCAGCCAGCACGCAGGCAAAACATATGAAAGCGAAAGGCCCCTCTTTCGTCTCTTTGATGGCACTCTCCATTCTTGCGTTTTCCTGCCCGGGAAAAGCCTTGTCTGCCGATACTGCTGATCTGCCGCTGCCTGAAGGCCCTGCCCAGGGCATTCAGTTTACGCAAATGCAGGATATCAATCCTGATGCTTCAACCAATCGGCCGGTAAAGCAAAAGTGGGCAGTGGTGGTTGGCATAGCCAACTTCGCAGAAAAACGTCTGGTTGGCGAAGACCTCGTAATGGACAAAGCTGCGCATAATTTCTACAACTACCTTGTCGATCCCAAAGGCGGCCGCTTCGACAAACAACATGTACGCTTGCTCGTCAATACCGGCGCCACACGTGCCAATGTGTTGAATACACTGGGCGAAAAATGGTTGGGTGCATTGGCGGGTCCGGACGATCTCGTTGTCGTCTTTCTGTCCACAGAAGCTTTCCCAATGATTGAAGGCGGCACCTATCTGGCCGCTTACGATGCCACTCTCACCAATGTTTACGGCACCTGTTTTTCTATGCAGGATTTGATGAGCACGCTCAAGAAAAATGTAAAGACAGACCGGATCGTGCTTGTACTGGAATCCAAGTATTCCGGTGCTGCCAGTCTGGAATCGGGAGCTAAAGCACTTTTCCATGGTTTCAACATTGACCTGGAAAAAGTGATTATGGGCCAAGGAAATATAATTCTGTCTTCCAGTCGTCCCAATGAAGAAACTTATGGCGATGATTTCTCATCCAGCTTGATAGAAAGCTTGAAAGCGCGCGATGGCATGGTGCCGCTCAGTGAGGCCTTCGCCAAAGCAAAGGAAATGACGGAATATAAAACCACCCATTACAGCAAAGGCGGAAAGAAACAATCGCCAGTGCTCAAGTCCAACTGGACCGGCAACGATCTGGTTATCGGAGTGCCGCCGGCAGAGCAGGTCTCCGGCATCCCGACCGGCGTCAATGCCTTTCTTTCGGCTGAGGCTCATTACATAAAGGCGAATACTTTTGTAGTCAACAACAAGATGGATGAAGCAATTGCCGAGTACAAAGAAGCGCTCAACATCGATCCAACATATGCGGATGTACTCAGCGATTACGGCACAGTGCTTGGTTACAAGGGCAATTGGCAGGAAGCCTCTCAGATGTTTAAGCGGGCCTGTGACTCTAAGCCTAATGACTCGCTTTTCGCATACAACTATGCGCGTTCATTGAGAAAACTCAATCAGCCTGAAGAATACTTGAAAGAGATGAATGTCGCATACAGGCTGAATCCCCGCGACAAAGACGTGCTCATGGCCCTTTCTGAAGCTTCCACCAAAATGGGAGACACTTCCGGCTCCATTCGTTATCTGCAAGAAGCATTGAAGCTCTATCCTGAAAATGCCGATCTGCATAACTCGATGAGCGTGGCTCTGTTTAGGGCCGGTGCTTTGCCGCAGGCGATTGAACACGCTCGCCAAGCCGTTTCGCTTAACCCGAAAATGCCGTCAGCGCGAATCAATCTCGGCTCCACGCTGCTTAAAGACGGTGACTTCAAGGGAGCCGCTGATGCTTACCGCGAAGCTACAAATATTGCTCCTACCGATCCTGAGGGACACTTCGGACTGAGCCGGGCATTGGAAAAATTGGGTGATAAACCAGGTGCAAAGACTGAACTCTCCAAATTCATCGAAGCGACTTCCCAAACCGACGCCAGGCTTCCAGAGGCAAAACGTCGCCTGTCGGAGCTTTCTCAGTGAAATTTTTCTCAACCTGACGGCTTAAAGTGTTACTCCTAATCGTTCTCTGGGCTAAACAAAACAAGTGAGCCATCTATATCAGCCCATCTGGGCTACCGCCAAGAGAGAATCGGCTCTCTTGCGGTCGGGGCTTATCTGCTTAGACTTGAGCCGGTCAAGGAGAATGGATTGTGAAGTGGTGTCCAAATTGCCAGGCTTCTCATCAAACTCAGAGTGTTACCTGTCCGAAAGACGGGGCATTCCTGGTTGATGTTGACCCAACGGCGGCCGGAGATGCCCTGCCGGAAATCAATACAACCGTCGGCAATGGCTATGAACTGGTTGCCGGCCCAATAATGGGCGGCAAAAGCGCGGTTTACAAGGCACGGCACAAACTTTTCGATCGTACCGTCGTTTTAAAAATCTTGCTTCCCAATCTGAAAAATCTGGCGGACTTTGTCGAGCGTTTTCACTACGAGGCAAAGATTCTCAGTCAAATCAATGACAAATCGGTAGCGACAATTTTTGATGTCGGTACTTTGCCTGGCAGTCTTCCATTTCAAGTCGGAGAATACTGCGAGGGCACTTCTCTGGCAGAGCTTTTGCGTCGCGACGAGATCGAAATGTCCGAGATTATCACGGCAGCCAGCCAGGTCTGCGATGCTCTCAATGCAGTGCACAAACAAGACTATGTGCATCTGGCCGTCAAGCCCAATCATATTATGATCAACTTCCCGTCTAAGAATGAAGTAGCCATCAAGCTAATCGATTTTTACGAAGCAGAGCGCTCCGGCACTCATCCGCATAACACAAGCGACACACCCGGGCTTTTCCGTAAATGCGGATTCCCCAGTCCGGAATTGTTGCAAGGCAAGCGCATTGACGCACGCTCGGACATTTATTCCCTGGGATGTGTGCTTTTTAAAGCGCTGACAGGGCATGCGCCTTTTTCCAGTACAGACGCCAAAGAACTGGGCATGAAGCACATCGAGGAAAAACCAAAACCATTGCATCAAGTTTGCACGCAAAAGGATTTTCCTGCCGTGCTGAACAATTGTGTGATGACGGCTCTGGAAAAGGATCCGGATAGAAGATTTCAAAACGTACTGGAGATGAAGCGTGAGCTTTTGATGATCGCTCCCAGCCTGCTTTAGAGCGTCCTTTTCTTTATTATTCTTCTTCGAATTTGATCGATACTGCCACCATTTCGCCGTGTTCGGACGGAATGGTCGTGATGCGAATATCGAGTTCTACGCCTGTATCTGTCCATTTCAAGCGACGATCTTGTGGCTTTTTGGTCTCTTCAGGGGACAAGCCGGCAATGGATTTATAGCAGCGAATCAACTCTCCATGTATGTGTTTTTCCAATTTCGTCGCTTCAATCAGGGCGCCATCGTACCAATAACGCAATTCAAGATCGTTTACCTGCGGCTCAATATGCACATCTGAGAAGCCATTGTCGGCGGCTTTATTGATAATGTCGCGGGCCAGAGACAAAAGATTCGGATCTAGTGGTGGTGGTCCAGCTGGTGCAGTTGATGCAGGAGGAGCGGACGGAGCGGACGGAGCGGACGGAGCAACCGGAGCTGGAACTGCCTGCGCTGGCACCGCCTGCGGTGCAGTGGGGGCGCTTGGCTGGACCGGAGCCTGTGGAATACCCGAGCTCGCAGGTGCGGCCGGTTGTTGTGGTGGAACTGCCGGGTTGGAGCCTGATTGCTGAGCGCGCACACCAGGAATCTGATTTGGATTTATGCGCGGCATCGGCATTGCTGACCCGGGGGCGCCTGGGGCCGTCGTTATCGGAGTTGCTGCCGCCGGCAGCGGAGCTACAGGGGAACGCGTCGGCATCTGCGGTATATTCTGCGGTGGTATTGCAGGCGGTGCGACGCTCGGCGGTACAGGTGGCACTGGCGTGACTGCGGGCGGCTGTGCTGCCGGTGCAGGCGCAATGGGTTGAGCTGGAGCCGCAGGAGCGGCTGCTTGAGGCATGGGCGCAGCTGGAGGGGGCGGTGCCGGTGGCGGCGCTTGCGGTATCGGCTGCATCGTTGCCGGCGGCGGCGGAGGCGCAGTTGGTGGCGCTGGTACTGCGGAGGCGGCAGGAGCCTGAGGGGCTGGAACCGCCGGAGCAACAGAAGCAACAGGTGCCGGTGGAGCAGGTTGTGGTGGCGCCGTTGGCGGCGAGACCAGACCTGGTGGTTGAATTCGTGGTGCTTGTCCAGGGGGTGATGACATTTGTGGAAGTGGCGCCGGACCAGGCGCTGGCGCAGGCACAGCAGGAGGCGCAGCGGGCACGGGAAGGGGTGATTGAGGAGTGACGGCCGCAGCTGGTTGAGCAGGGACCGGCGGAAGATTTAGTCGTGGTTGACCGGTCAGATTGGGAATCTGCTGCGGTGAAATCGGCTTTGGTGGCGCCACGTTAGCGGGAATCGAGGGCTGGACTGCGGGAACCTGGGCAGCCGCGGGAGCAGCGCCAACTGCTGGAGGTTGAGCAACCGGTGCTTTCTGTGCGGGAATCTCATGAAGGGTCGGCTGTAGAAGCGGACGCGGTGGGATGGCCGGATTCGTGGGCGGCGGCATCGCTGCCGGCTGAGCAGCAGATACAGCGGCAGCAGGAATGCCCGGTGCGCCCGGTGGGTTGGTGGGCGGAGCTGCAGTAAAAGGAGCTGCCGGCTGAGGCGGTCTGGCCAGTGCAGCAATGCCTGGCGGCGGCTGAGGAATGGTGGGCGGCTGCGGCATTGCCGAAGGAATGGGCTGCGGAGCCACTGCTGGGGCTGGGGGCAGTGTCGGCGCCGCAACTGGAGCAGCTGTCGGCGGTGCAGAGACCGGAACTGGAGCCGAGGGCACAGCAGCAGGTGCTGGAGCTGGCGGTGCTGGAGCTGGAACGGGAACGGGCGCCGCCGCTGCCACTGGGGCAGGGGCTGGTATGGGCGTCGGAGTCGGAGCTGCAGCTGTTGGTGCTGCTGGTGCCGGCAAGGGAGCAGGCGGAGCCGCAGGAGCAGATGGTGCCGGAGGAGGAGGCGGCGGCGGTGCCGGAGGTTGAATGGGGACCGGCACAGGCTCAGCTTGCGGTGTGAGTGTCTGCGCGGTTTGAGATGCAGCAACAGGCGCAGGCGCCGCAGGTGGTTCGGGAGCCGTTTGCGGAGCCGGTTCTGGAGCAGCTTGCGGAGCCGGTTCTGGAGTTATCTCGGGTGCCGGTGCCGCTGTTTCGGCAACCTCAGGCGCAACCTCCAATGCCGGTTGCACTACCGGTGGTGCATCAAATGATGCTTCAGCCGGCGCAGTCCCATTGGAAGGAGCGTTGTCTGTAGGCAGCGCTGGTGTGGCTACCTCGAAATGAGGTTCTCCATTTGAATGAATTAGATGTGTGCGCAGGAAGTGTTCGAAATCATCTTCCAGACAAACAGCCTTCTTGATCTCCATGCCTTTGAGACGGAATTTGATGTCATTCATCGCGGCCAGATCGTCCGGATTGACCATGGCCACAACGACGCGAGTTCCGGTCTTGGAGACGGGAAGCACCTTGCGCTGTTCAGCAATTTTTGCCGGAAGCAGATTGAGCACATCGGCTTCAATAGTCATTGAAGCCAGTGAAATATATCCAGCTCCGAACTGCATATCGAAGGCGTCGGACAACTCCATTTCGCCTGCAATACCCATACGCTCAAGGACAGAACTTAGACTTTCGCCAGATGTATAGACTTCTCTTCGGATTGTCGGAATCTGCTCGGCTGTGACAACACCCATTTCGATGAGCAAATCTTCTTGTAGAAATGGAGGTGCTTCGGCAATATCCTTTTCTGATTCCGGCAGTCGTTCTTCTCCGGCTGCAGTGGAAAGATTGGACATGAGATTTTCAACAGCCGGCGCTTCCTCACCCCAGTCACGCAATTCCTCGAATTCATCGGCTTCCAGAGAATCTTGCGGCGGGATCACCTCAAGATCACCAAAGGTGAGATTGGCCATTGCCTGTACTTCTTGTACTCCCGAGAGAAACTCGCTGTCGTCCATATTGAACTCATCGAGATCTCTTGCGACAGAAGGCCGTGCTTCTGTCGATGCCGGTGTTTGGATGGGTGCTTCTTCACTGGACTGAGCGGCAACCGCCTCAGATGAGTCAATCTGATCGGGTGCAACTGCCTGGGAAGATTCCTCTTCTCCGGCTCCTTCAGCCACCAAAGCAACTTCCGCCTCAGCCGGTTCTTCACCCCAATCCAGCGATTCAGCAAATTCCTGATCTGCCGGAATTTCCGCCGCAGTCTCAGCTGTTGCGGCTGTAGTCTGCGGCTCTTCTACTGGCTCAGCCTGGGCGCCGACAGCAGGGGTTGTAACTTCTGTATTTTCTTCCAGGTCGTCGGCAAGCGTGGAGATCTCATCCAAAAGTGCAGCGGTATCTTCTTGCGACCCTTCGACTGTTGGTTCGAGAACCTCTTGCTCAACTGGTTCTTCGGCTGACATTGCGGTAGCTTCTTCGGCAGGCTGCCCAACTTCTTCGACGGTCTCTTCCTCAGAAGCTTGTTGAAGTGGAGTTTCTTCTTGCGCGATTTCCTCTGCAGGGGTTTCTTGCCAAGCAACATCTTCTTGAACAATGTTCTCTTGGATTACTTCTTCTTCAAGAGGCTCTAAAACTTCTTCATTTTCTTCAACTGCGGGCGACGACTCAATCTCTGATTCAGCAGCCTCCGGCTCGGCAGCGGATTGCTCAAATTCGCTTTCGGCTTCGTCAGCCACTTGCTCGCCGTCACTATAGGCCGGCAACCGATCAGATGACATATCTCCGGCAGCCACAGCCTCGTCAGCGGCTGCCGATGCTTCTTCCCAAGCCTCTTCAGCGTGAGCAAGTGCTTCCTCAACCGCAGCAGAGGAGGCCGCCAGCGCTTCGGTAGCCTCAGCCAGAGCATCGCTTACAGCTTGATTTTCGGCGTCTGATCCGTAGGATTCGGATGTCTCTTGCGACCAGGACATAAAACTGGCAGCGCCTGGATCCATGGGAGGCACTTCATAAGCCGGAGGCGCGTTTTCTTCCTCAGAGCTTTCCATTGCCTCTTCAGCGCTAACCGGCTGTTCTTCCTGTGCCGGTTCTTCGGCTGAGGAATCAAAGCCAAGTTCCTCAAGGTAATCAGATACCGCTTTCTCAGTTGGATCTGCATACGTTTCCTGAGCCGACTCTTCAGAATATTGCTGGACTACTTCGCTGGTTTGCTCTGCACTTTCTGTGCCGGAAGAGAGAGGCGTTTTTTCGTCAATTTGATTCATCCATTCCGGCACTGCCGACTCTGGCTTCGCCTCTGGCGCTGCAATCGGTTGTGAATCAGTGCGTTTTTCTTTGAAAAACTTTTTGGCGGCAGGAGTGCTGTGCGCGGCAGAGCCCAGCTTACTGCTGAGCAAAGATGACGCTCCAAATTTGCTGGGTGGCTCTTCTGCACTACCGGCAGTGCCATCTTGAGCGGCCGGTATTGCGGGAGCCGCAGTAGCAGGGGGAGGAGGAGGAGGGGGTGGTGGAGGAGGAGTGGGTGGTGGTGGCGGAGGAGGGGGCGGCGGTGCCGGTTCGTTTTTCTTGCCGCCTTTCTTGCCGCCCATCATTCCTCTAAGCGCAGAAAGGTTGCCGGAATTTTCTCGGGTCGGTTCAGCGGCCGCTTTTTTCGGACGAAATAGAGCTGACATTCCGCTGGGCTGCGGTTTTTCAGGGGGCGCCGCTGGACCCGGACCTAATTCGGCTTTGGGAGCCGGTATCGAATCGAGCTGGCTGGGGTCGAACTTGGGAGTCGGTATTGAATCGAGGTCGTCGGCGTTCAGTTTGGGAGTAGCAATCGAGTCCAGAGAGCCGGTGTCGTATTGCGCTGAAAACGAACCAGACGTCAAAGAGGGCGCCGCAGTGACTGTGTCACTTGTGACTTCGTCGGTGGCAGCCTCTTCACTTTCATAATCTTGTTCTGAATCTTGGAAATCCACGTCGGCCGCATTCTCGTGCTCACTTACCTGGTCAATTTCAGGCGTCTCGATTTCCTCTGCTTCTGTCTGATCGCCAAAAGACGCCTCTGCTAAAGGTTCTTCCTGGTAATCTGTGGAGCTCGCTTGTTCTTGCTCCTGCTCCTGCTCTTGTTGGTCTTCGTCCGATTGTGCTTCTAGAACCGATTCCACTGCGGTATCGTCGGCGCTACCATGCTCGTATTCATCGTCAGATGCTTCCGCCTCTGCTTGCGCTCCTTCGTCAGGGGCGGAAAATTCGCTGTCGTCGACGGCTGCCACAGTCCTGTCCGGCATGTGTCTCATTTTTTCTATTTGGGTGAGGAAGATTTCGAAGTCGTCTTCAAAGCAAACAAGCGGCTTAATATCCATATCCAAATTAGCTTTTATGGCCTTCATAGCCGGAGCGCTATCCGGATTGACCATGGCCACTGTCAACCGGTGTCCGTCCACATGAATGGGAACAACATGATGCTCCTGGATTACCTCTTGAGGCAGCAAGTCAACTGTGGGCAGCTCCGGGTTGATTGTATGGAGAGCCACATAATTCACGCCGTACTGCAGTTCCAGCGTGTTCTTCAACTGCTTTTCAGTGGCAAAGCCAAGACGTTCGAGGATGAGGCGTAAAGGTTCGCCGGTCCTTTCTTTCTCTTGTGCGACCTGTTCCAAATCGTCGTCAGAAAGCAAGCCGTTGTCGACAAGCAGCTCAGCAAGCTCTTTGCTGATAGAAGACATGGAGTCTCACCTGACTGGCTAGTAAGCCAAACACCGAAGGACCAAAAACGCTTTTCGTCGAATTCCCCAACAGTTGTGTGTTTCCGCACCAGAAGACGCCGATAACATTACTGTCTGTTGGGCTACGACAAGCGCCGTCATAGTTGTTCCCGACACTATTAATATATAAACCTAAACAGATTCAATACAAATTGATGTAAACGCCGTAAATGGGCGTTTCTCAGCCTTTAACCCCAGGTTTAAACAAGGCGCAAATGTCAGATAACTTTTGCCGTGCCGGACTTCAGGCGTTGCGGCGCTTTTGCGGCTCGATTTCCGTCCAGGTTCCGAACCACTCTACAATCGAGCCATAATGCGAGCGCAAAGCTACAGCCCGTCCCAGGTGCCAGCGGTAGGGGTTGCCAGTCACTTTGCCAACGCCGATCGCTCTTTTGAGCCGAAATTCCACTTCATAGCTGTCGCCTGTCATCAGCGCCTTATTCCATTCCGACAAATAAACAGGCAGGTCATCAGGGTGGATTAGCAAAGTCCAGGCATCATTCAGGCTTTGCTCAACAGAAAGTCCAGTGAATTCAGTCCAGCGATGGTTGAAGAAGGTAAATCTCCCGTCTGCGTCCGCCGACCAGACGATTTGCGGAATCGCATCGGCCAGCATGCGAAAGCGCAGCTCACTTTCCCTAATCTCATCTTGCTGCCGTTTTTTGTCATCAATATCGGTAGAGGTGCCGAACCATTCCCTGATACTTCCGTCCGCATTGAATATTGGCACAGAAAGGATCAAATACCAGCGGTAGGAGCCGTCCTTAGCGCGCAGACGCGCCTCACATTCAAAAATCGAGCGATTTTCGGCACATTTTTGCCCGAGTTCGCGCATCAGCTCCACGTCGGCCGGGTGCACGCAGGCATCCCAACTATGAGATTCGCTGCTGGGCGCTTGCAGTCCCGTGTAATCAATGAAGCGCTTATTGCTGTAAATGACCTGGCCTTCTGCGTCGCAAACATTGACCAATTGCGGAATGCTTTCGGCCAGTAGCCGGAAATGAGACTCTTCGAGAAATTGCCTGTATTCGGAAAGTTTCTTGGGTTGCAGACCAACCAGGTAAGCCAGGACTTGGTCGGGAAACTCGGGCAGACTGACGACGGCTACCAGAACCGGAATCTTACTGCCATCCTTATGCAGCAATTCCTTCTGAAAAGGTCCAGCTTTCCCCGTCTTCGCCAGCTCAGCCACCGCACCCAGATCAACCAGTGAATGTTCCTGCGGTGTGATGTCGTTCCACTTAATCGCACCTGACTCAAGTTCTTCTTTACTGTAACCAAGCAAATCTTCCATAGCCTGGTTGACTTCAAAATAACGCCCGTTTACGTCGCATCGCACGAATGCCAAAAGATTGGCTTCCACAAAACGCTTTAGAGCAGTGGCGTCCGTGAGTAATGGTGGGGAAAGATCAAGAGGGTGTGAAACGCTTTCAGCCTGACCGGATGATGACATGTGTGAGGGGACTCCATACTTTGCTCGGTGGCAAAGAATAGCATACTTTCTCCTGACATCCGCTTCGAACTAGAGAAGCTGGCGGAAATATGAAATTAGAATTCGATAAGCGATCGTTTGTGCCGCCTGGCTTTTGGGACACGCTGATAGTACTGAATGTGGTGCAAAGTGCCGGCCTGGGCAGTGGCGCTTGACAGCCGTCAATCCAAACAGGCGGTAAGCCTGGACAAAACTGCTATGATCTGCGGCCTGGCTCTTGTCGCCGCCGAATCAAGTTCGGCTCGGTATTTGTGCTGGCAGGAACATCGTCTAGTCTACTTAATTTTCCTGAAAAGGAGCCGCGTGCCTAAAGACAACAGAGTGGTTAGAGTGGGAGACATGCTGGTGGCGGCTAGAATCGTTTCGTCGGCTGAAATCACCGAAGCCATCCAGGTATCCAAAAGACTTAGTGTTCCCATTGGCCGTGTGCTGATCACCTCCGGCTGCGTCACAGAAAAACTTTTGCATTCTGCACTTGATTTGCAGTCTTTGATCCGAGACGGCGAAGTGCCACTGGAATCTGCCTTGAAAGCACTGACCCGCATCGACAAAACCGGGTGCAGTGTCAAAGAATCGCTCGAGCATCTCAATTTTCGTCCCAAATACAGCAAGGGAAAGAACAATCTGGCCGACCTATTGGTCGATTCCAATCTAGTCAGTCAGGAACAGATTGACGAAGCGCTCACCACCAGCTTCGAGCACGGCACGCCCTTGGGCAGCACACTGGTTTTTCAAGGTGCGCTTTCACCCAACTTCTTTCCCAGCATCAGCGCCATTCAAGAGAAAATGACCAATGGCGAACTTTCAAATGAAGAAGCCATTGATGAGTTGAAGGAGGCCTTTGCCTTATGGCTGAAAGCCGGTGACCGAACGAAGCAGCCGGCTCTCAAAACAATTGATGAGTTGAGCGAGCCAATTCCCGCAACTCATCGAAAACGCCACACCGAGCCAAAAGCGTTAAGTAATCCACGCGCCCAGGAAAGGCACGAACAAGAAGTAGCAAAAACTGAGCCAAAGGAAGAACCTAAAGAAAAAGAGCCGCCTATCGAAGCCGTGCATCATCCAGTCAGCGAAATGACTGCTGAAAAGCAAGCGGAAACTGCTCCTTCAGAGGAGGCTGTCAATCAAACTACAGAAACCCAGGTTAATGAAAGTGAGGAGAAAGGAGAAACTCATGACCTCCAAAAGAGGCATCATGTTGCCCCTGAGTCTCCGGCAGAGAAAACCCCTGCCCAAGAAAAGCGCACCTCATCATCTGCCAACAAACCCGTACGGACAGGCGGCAGACTAATTGATTTACTGAGTGCGGCCGGTCTTCTTGATCAAGAAAATCTGCCGGCTGCATATCAGGTCATGCTTCAAGACACACACAGAAGCGCCACATTCCTTGTCGAATCAGGTTTGATCAATGACGATCTAAGGCGTCAGTCAGAGCGCTGCCACAACCTTGTCCGGCGGGGAAGGCTGAGTCCCGAACAGGCCATTCGAGCACTTAAGTCAAGCGCAGTAAACGAACTTACTTTTAGAGAAGCGCTTTCAAAGGAAGGCGTCAGTCAACCGGCAAAACTGGAAAGGGATTGGCAAACCGGTATAGCGGCAGGAGTGGTGGGTGGGTTTCTGGCTGCATTTTTCAGTCTTGCGATTACACTTTTCCGGCTAATAAAAAAACGCTGACAGCGAGCCTTATATAAAGAACGCATCCGATTTTATCGGTCAAAATCGAGGGGGTGCGATTGTTTCATACATCTGGGAATAATAATGTCAGCCCATTGAGGAGGATTTTCCCGTGTCTGATGCACCCACCCCGACGCCCGAAGGCGGCGGCGCGGCAACCGATCCGAAGCATTTGAGAGCCAGTTTCTGGGGGAACTTGACTTCCGCGGCTGCCCATATTCGCCAGGCCAGTAATTCCGAAGGATCCAGGCTGCGCGGTTCAGACTACGTTTCGGTAATCAGCTTTCCATTGGCGGCTGTTCTGCTTGCCTCCGCACAATTCATGCCCAATGGCATCATGCTCAGACCATGGTTTGTTTTGTTTTTGTTGATTTCTCTTTTGTATTTCATCGCCTCCAGAATCGGTGTCGTGAAAAGCTTCACGCCCAGGCAAGCACACCTGGTCTGGATGATTGTCGTGGCCACTTTCATCACCGGCGCCGTTTTTGCCCTGTTTGTTTTCGAGATTTTGAGGATTTTATAGATATCCTCAAAGAGGAATTTTACAGGCGTAATGCAAAATCAATTGAGCAGATCGAAGACGGTCTGCTCTTTTTGTACGCGGATAATCAAATTTAGTCTTGCTTCGACGATTGAGCTTCGGTGCGCTGCCAATCACCAATCTCTGGAGCCAGTTCCGCAGCTTGCTCTCGATTGCCCTGGCTGAGCAGCAAGTCTTGCGCATGCATCAGATCGGAAATGGCGCGCCGGTATTTTCCGCTTTGCGCAAGTAAGCGACCGCGCTTCAAAAACAGATTCGGATCAGAGCCGTCCAGTCGAATCGCTTCACCCAATTCTTGCATTTCGCCTTCCAGATTGCCTCGCATGGCATAGACCTGGGATTTGCCGATATGTGCGCTCTTCAGCCATGGATTCAGGCGCATCGATTCTTCGAAATCGGCCAGTGCTTCTTCTGTTTTTCCCAGTTTTAATTTGAGATGTCCACGTTGCATAATCGCGACAGCATTGTATTTATCCTGCTCGATCGCTTTGTTGTAGTCCTTCATGGCCTCTTTGTGCTTATTGAGATCGGCCAGAGCATTGCCGCGCAGCACATAAATCTCTTTATCATCAGGGTTTTCTTTGCACCAGATGTTGTAGTCATCGAGTGCTTGCTTTGGTTTTCCCAGCTCATGCAAAACTTGCCCGCGCCGTAAGTGCACCGCCTTTAGTGCGGGGTTTACTTTCACGGCCCGATCATAATTTTTTCTCGCTTCGTCCAACTCGCCCATTTTGTGCAGAGTCAGGGCTTTGTTGTAAAAGCCGTTGAACGTCTTGGGATCGAGCTTTAAGGCAGCATCAAAACTGGCTAATGCATTTTCAAAGTCTCCCATTTCATCAAGAACCAACCCGCGGCGGTTGTAGATTTCAGCTTCCATCGGCGCATATTTGATGGCCACTTCAAAGTCGGCCAGAGCTTTTTGAAAGTCACGCTGAGGAGCTGTTCCAAACACCAATGCGCGCATCGAATATGCTCTCCAGTACTTGGGATCGAGGCTAATGGCTTGATTGAAATCTTGAAGAGCCAGATCGAAATAGTCCTTGTGAAAAAAGGCCATGCCTCGATCGGTCAATATGCGAACATCGCCATCCTTTCGAGTCAATGCTTTAGCAAGATCGGCAAGGGCCAGATCGTATTCACCCATGCGTATATGAGCCAGACCGCGCATGTGGTAGGGAACCGCAGACTTCGGATCAGAATCAACGCAGACATTGTAATCGCGGACTGCATCTTGAAACTGGCACAAATTCACATAAGCGCTGGCCCTTTCAAAATAAGCAACCAGAAATTTCGGACTGAGAGATATTGATTTTGAAAGCGACTCGACAGCTCGCTCGTATTCAGCCATATCATTGAAGAGAAGCCCTTTCTGATAGTGGGCCTGATGATATTTCGCATCCATCGATAGCACTTTCTCAAAATCGGCCAGCGCTCTATCAAGCTGATTAGAGAGACGATAGGCGATGCCGCGGCTTTGATAGGCTTCAATTGAATTAGGGTTGGCGAGGACGGCTTTGCTCAGATCATCGAGAGCTTTGTCCAGCTCGCGAGTCATGATGTAAGCAGCACCGCGGTCCAAATAAATGTGATAAGCAGGAAATTCTTCCGGTTTGTGCGCCAGCGCCTGGGTATAGTCTTCCACAGCCAAATCGTAGTCGCCCTTTTCAGCGTACGCGTCTGCGCGAGCCATGAATACGCGAAAGTTTTTGTTGTCGAGAGTGATGTATTTACTGAGGTCGCTCAGCGCTTGATCAAAATTGCGTGCTTTAAAATGTGACAGCCCGCGCCCCTTCCAGCTGCTTGCGTTCTCAGGTGAAAGCTTGATTGATTGAGAAAATTCATCGACTGCCGATTCATACTGACCAAAGAGGTAGAAGAACCACCCCTTGGCTTGATGAATCATTGCGCCCAGTCCCAATCTGTCTTCCTTTTAGCCCCTAGATGGCTTTGAACCGAATTGCCTTCATCCGCATCGATTCTTCATTATATGCGCTTTGCCGGTTGGCACCTGAGCACTGTCTTTAACATTCGAGCCAGAAAGCGTCGGCTGGTTTTGGAAACTCTGAAAAAACGCCGGCCGGTGCAGGCCGAGGTTGTGCTCGGGCAGAACATCCTTTCTTGTGAGAAACTGGCGTTTAGAACATAAAAATAAGGCGTCTCAGGAATTTTGCCTGCTGATTAAAAAAAGCAGTGCATCCTTCAGTTTGTTTGCCTATCGGCCTTGTAATGGAGACACTAATCGCTGTTTCGTCTTCTGATTCTTGCCTGGGGGAAAAACTTATGACTTTCTCTGGATTCAACATGAAAGACCTGGTTCCGAGCAACCTCCTGCCTAAGGATTTGAGAACGAAAATTTCCGAACACATGGGCAAAGACCCGTCCAATCTTTCCATCGTTACCGAGCAGTTTGAAAGATACAACCAGGCCAATCTGCAAATCGCACTTGACGAACTGACAACAAAAAATGGACGCACCTGTAATATTCTCGGCATCCAGGGCGGGTTTCTCAATAATTTGACCGGCACATCTCTTGCCGATCTTGTTGCTTCGCAATCGGTGGCCAGTTTTGTCGGATTGGGTGGGGCCAAAGAAGGCACCGTTCAGTATTTAAATATGGAGCTGGATGGCGGGCGCAAATTAGCCTGTGTCCAGGGTGGACTTTATTTGATCAATGGTCTGCCAAAACTGGCGCTGCTTTTACGCCAGGGCTCGATGATGGATTTTTCCGGCGCCGCGCCCATCGTTATCGATGTCATGGCTGAAAATAGAGAATCCGCTGAAAAATACATCAAGGACATTCAGCGGCATATGGGCAAAAACAATGTCTATCGCGGCAAAATGCTGTCCGTGCTTGATAATCAGGTGGGCAGTTCCAGCCTCAAGTTTCACTCTGTACCGACAATCACGCGCGATCAGATCATTCTTCCTGAAGGTCTTCTGCAGAGAATTGAAAAACAAACTGTCGATGTCGGCAAATACAGCCAAGCCTTGAAAAACGCCGGAAGAAAACTGAAGCGCGGCATTCTTTTGCATGGAAAACCGGGCACCGGAAAAACGATGACGGCCATGTATTTAGCCTCAGCCATGAAAGAGCGCACTGTCATGCTCGTGACCGGGCGAGGACAGGGTTTGATTCAGCGCACTTGCTTCTTCGCCCGTTGGCTGGAGCCAGCCATGGTGATCATTGAAGATGTCGATTTGATTGCCGAAGAGCGCTCGCAGCAATCAGGCTGCAACATGCATCTTTTGCTCGAGTTGATGAACGAAATGGACGGTTTGTCCGATGACGTCGATGTGCTTTTTGTTCTGACGACAAACCGGCCTGAAATCCTGGAACCAGCTCTGGCTGCACGTCCTGGACGGGTCGATCAGGCCTATGAAGTGCCGCTTCCTGATGCCGATTGCCGCCGCAGACTATTTGATGTTTACTCAAAAGGGATGACTGTGCAAGTCGAAAACATGGAAGTCTTCATCAAACGCACAGCCGGAGCCAGTGGTGCCTTTATTGGCGAACTGATGCGCAAAGCGGCACTGTTTGCCGCACCGGATGCCGATCCGATTGTCGTTCGCGATCGCCATATGGATGAAGCCATGCACGAGATGGTCGTGGCCGGAGGAAGCTTGACCAAGAGCTTGCTCGGCTCCAAAGACATCGGCTTTGTACCTAGTGAAATAACAAGCAGGTAGAAATTAATTGCCCTGCAAATTGAATCATTTTGAATGATTCTAAATCATTTTAGCCGCGCCGGCGCATTTTCTCGCACTGGGCACGCAGAGACTTCCAGCGGCGCACGGCGTCGTTGGTTTCACCAAGTTTTCTGGTGCCTATTGAAATCGCTTCGGCAAATAATTGCTCGGCTGCTCCGAATCGTTTTTGCTTGACGTACAAAATCGCCAGAGATGCTTTCATCTGCGCCATGTCGACACTCTTTTCTCCGCCGTTTTTTGTGGTAATGCGAATCGCTTCATTGAAGCGTGTTTCGGCATCATTGGCATTGCCCATCACAAACAGAAGAGTAGCGTAAGCGAGATTGATCTTGCCAATCTGGGGATGATCGGGAGGAAATACTTTGGCGCTCAGTTTCAAGGCTTCTTCGTAAATCTCGGCAATTTTAGGCAATTGATCGCGTTTTGTGGCCGCCATCTGCTCGGCTCGGGCCAGATCGGTTAAGACTGCAACATAGTCTCTGTCTTCTTTGCCCGAATTGGCCTCGATCAATTTTTGCGCTTGCTGCAATTTGGCGATCGCATCCTGGAAATTGCGACGTTGAATGGAAATGGATGCCAATCCTTGCAGCGAATCGGCAGCGTCTTCTTTATCGCCGCCGGACAAGGTCATGCGAATATCATAGGCCGTTTTAAAACACGGTTCCGCTGAATCATAATCGCCTGAGTTCAAGCGCATTTCGCCAAGATCTTGTTGGACGCGCGCATATTCTTTGCCTTTGGTTTGCTTCTCACTGTTCAAAATCATGGAGGCATGGTTCAAACAAGATTCAGCATCCTTGTAATCATCATTGGCCACTTCGGCTTCGCCCAAGTTTATCCAACTGTCTAGTTTGCGCTTATCGCTTTCCGGAAAGCTGCGAGCCATCTCGTTGGCCCTTTTCAGCTCCGTGACCGCATTTGAATAGCGCCCTTCTGAATAGTGCTCCAAGCCGCTGGAAGTGAAGTCTTCAAAAGTCTTGGGATTGGCGACGATATGAGGCTTATTGGCGGCGTTGTTGGTGCCGTGATTGCCGACCTGACTGTAAAGCAAAGCGCCGACGCCGAGAAAAATCACTGCCGCCCCGGCCCCGACTATTCTCATGTCGAAGGGCGCCTTTTGTTGAACTTGCGGGTGCGAATAAGTAATAACCAGTTGATTTTGACCTGAACCGGTCGGGTCGACACTTCTTACTTGGTCGGCAGGCACAACCGGCCCGCTGATGGAGATACTGCCTGTGACATTGCCCATGGTGCTGTCGGTGGACTCGGGAATGTGATGTTGTGCCGTCACCCAGGCTGGTGTTTCTATCTCACCGGATGTATTTATGTTGCCAGAACCCTGGGGCAAAACTTGCGGTGAGGTTTTGCTCAATGCCGCCGATTGCGCATCGGCTGCCGCCTGCACTGCCGCCTCTGCCGCCGCATGCGGTGAAGATGGGGTAATTTGATTATCTACAGGCGTCTGCGTTCCCGGGGCAGGACTGCCCAGAGAAACCGATCGGTAAGTGCCACTGGGAAAGGCCACAAGGGCCGGATCGGAAGAAGTGAAATTGCCTGAGCGCAGGAAAGCTGGTCCAAGCGGTCCGAGTGCCAATTCTTCCGCGCAGAATTCCAGATCTGCCCTCAAATCGTTCATGGTCGCATAGCGCTCGTCCGGATCTTTAGCCAGCGCCTTCATAATGATTTGTTCCAGGCGCTCGGGAATTTCAGCTTCCGGAGCGGTTACTGAAAATGGCGGAATAGTTTCGTTTACATGCTTGTACATGCATTCGAGTACATCCTTTCCTGTAACCGGGCAGATGCCGGCCAAACTGCGGTACATCACGCAGCCAAGCGAGTAGATGTCCGAGCGCGCGTCCATGGATTTGCCGCGGAACTGCTCCGGACTCATATAGAGAGGACTGCCGAAAACCTCGCCGGTACGCGTCAGATTGTCGGTTTCGCCGTCCACCGATGAAAGCACTTTAGCGATTCCAAAGTCGAGCACCTTGACGAAATCCGGCTGTCCATCCAGTTCAATCAACATGATGTTGGACGGTTTCAAGTCTCTGTGCACGATGCCTTTCTGGTGAGCGTGCCCGAGGGCGGCGCAAACTTGCAGAAAGATACCAATTGCTCGGGGCACCGGAATTTGTCTGGTTTCTTCTAAAACCTTTGCGAAGTTAACGCCTTCCAAAAAGTCCATGACCAGATAGGGCTGATTGCTGGGCGAAATCCCGAAATCAAAGACAGTCAATATATTTGGATGATTGAGCTGGCTGGTAGCCCGGGCTTCTTGTGTGAAACGCTTGAGCGTCATGGAATTGGCGCTCAACTGAGCCAATACCATTTTGATCGCCACCTGACGATGCATGAGCTGGTGCCTGGCCTTGTAGACAGCGCCCATGCCACCGGCCCCGATTTTCTCCAGAATCTCGTATTTATTCTCGAGTATGGTGCCGACCAGATCTTCATCCGGCACGGTCATCAGCGGCATATTGTCGTCAGGGCACACTGTCATGTCGCCTTGAAATCGGCGACCGCAAGCAGTGCAAGTTTTCCTGCTCCCCGTGGACTGGGGATTATTGACGGACATCCAGACCCTCCACTATTCCCTAGTTTACAGCCACATCGAGTATGACAACGGGTTAGCGAGCCAGAAACGGTCGATTCAAGTTTCCTCACTCTGGTTGCTTAGTCTTTGCAACTCGTATCCAGAGCACTGTTTGAGTCTTCCTTGCAGAGCCACAATTTAGACAGTTACTTTCTGCAACGGAAGAACATATCCCAGAGGTCACCTTTTCAAGAATATAAGGCAGGGAATAGAAGTCATGAGCCCACCTTTGGTCTTATCTTATGTAGTATTAGCTTATTAATATGGAGTCTGCTTTTCCTGGTAACAAAAGAGCCCAATTTCCGGAGAGAGTTCTCGATGAAAAAATTGCCCGGTCGACTACCCGGTCAGCTCATAAAATTATTGGTCACTGCAATTTTTTCTACTACTCTTCTCACCGCCTGCGGTGACGGGGCAAGAGTATTGACCACAAAGGACGACCTGGCGGAAACTCCGTCTCCACCTTTTCATTTTTCGCCATTTCATGTTTTTACAGATGCAGAAGGCGAAGGTTGGAATCCAGAAGATTTCAAAAACAAATTTCCGCTTAAAAAACCGTCTGAAGATGTGCTCTCGAAAGTCGAATCGTTAAATGTGCTGACCACCGGTTGGACCAAGGGCGGTTTGCGCTTTCACACTCAACCGCGCGGAAATTTCGGCGACCCGCCCAACATGACTTATCCGGAAACCAACGACAACGGCAATCTTGGTCCCGAATCATGCGGTTTTGTCTACCTCTACTACAAATACGAGCCCGAAATCACCTTTGCCGGCGATCTCAAGGCCGGCTGCTATGGTTCAATGGCCACCGGGCTGATGGACCCGAAAATGAAGCAACCGATCGTCTTCAGGAACCTCGTCATCGAGAATGATACGGTAGGGCGCGAATGGCATTACAGCTCGAATGACGCCTTTGCAGAATGGAAGAAAAAATTCCCGGTTGTCGCGGTTGAGAATAAGACAGTGCGCTGGCTTGATTGCATGGGCGGGCCGGGCGGCTCTCTGGGTGCAGGCTGGGAGGGCAAGAAAGTCTATGTGATGGTTTATGCCGGCGTCGACAAATGCATTACCAATGTCAGGGTTTATCGCATCGACTATCCGGAAGGAAAGAAACCGACGATGGTGGAAGTGCCTACGATTGAAGCGCTTTTGCAAGAGGCTCCGTCGGTCCAGTATTCAACGGAGAAGGTTTCTTACTAACAGGCGACAGCGGCAGAGATGATCAAAGCGCTAGAGCTGTTCTCCGGCATCGGGGCCTTCGCCGAAGCGGCCGGAAAACAGAACATAGAAGTTGTGGCTGCTTATGATCAGGATCCGCGCGCTAACTGGACCTATGCGCTTAATCACAAACTGAAACCCAATCCGCGCAATCTCGATACAATAGCCTCAAAAGACTTGCCGGCAGCTGATCTGTGGTGGATGAGCCCGCCCTGCCAGCCTTATTCAGTGAGAGGAAATCAAAAAGGTTTGCGTGATCCGCGCGCTCGCTCACTCATAAATTTGCTCGACCATTTGAAAGACCATAGACCAAGAGTGTTTATGCTGGAGAATGTGAGCGGATTTCTGGGCTCGGATGCTCATGAAATGGTGGCGGAAACCTTGCGCAATCTGGACTATCAATGCCAGGTCATTGAGCTGTCGCCGACTGCTTTTGGCGTGCCGATGCGACGTCCCCGTTTGTATTTGGTTGCCACTAAAAGTGGTGTCACGTTTGAGGCTCCCGAACTAAAAACTCAATCGGCAATCAAGCTTGAAACATTTGTCACTCATTCATTTTCAGACGATTTAATCGTTTTGTCCTCGGATTTTGACAAATACGCCCCTTCATTGCACATCATTAAGCCCGGCGATTCTGATGCCTACGCAATCTGCTTCACCAGCGGTTATTGGAAGAGTTTTAAATCGGCGGGCACATTTATTGAAGTGGAAAAGGGAAAGATCAGGCGATTTTCACCTGAGGAAATCATCTCACTGATGGGCTTTTCTGCGGACTTTGTCTTTCCCGAATCACTGCCTTTGCAAGCAAAGCTGCAATTGGCGGGCAATACAGTCGATGTGCGTGCAATTGACTACATTCTTAACGGGCTTGCCAATCTGGATTAAACGAGCCAGAAAGCTCATCGCTTCTAACTTTTACCTAACCCGTTAGGGGGATTGGGAAAATAAAGCAATTAGATAGAGAATAGGAAGGGTACAAACAATAAGAGACTGCTGGCTGCGGTCCTGTTGTTAATGTTGGAGGGCACACACCTCCCATGATTGCTTAAGCGGGGAACCCTGAATGTCAGACGACGTTAAGAACATTATGATCGGCGATTTGCTGGTCAGGAGTGGGCTAGTTACTTCGGCGGATCTGACTGAAGCAATGCAAGTGTCGCGCCGATTGGGGATGCCCATCGGACGCGTTTTAACAATGTCCGGCAATATTTCGCCGGATACCTTCCAACTGGCATTGGAAGCGCAGTCATTGATTCGTGACGGTGTGGTGCCGGTTGATATAGGTATCGAGGCTCTTGGTGTCGCCGCCCGCGACCGGCAGCCGCTCAAAGAAGCGCTCGGGCGAATACACCATCCGCACTCGGGCGGTACGACTAATCGTCTGGGCGAGTTGTTGGTGGACGCGTACATTATCACCACCGAGCAGCTCGACCAAGCACTGAAAGTCAGCATTGAAAGTGGCCTTCCTCTGGGAGGCACTTTGGTTACTCAGGGAATCATCCACGCTTCACTTTTGCCGACCGTATTGCGTGCTCAAGAGCAAATTCGTGATGGAGTAGTAACCAGGGATGCCGCTATCGAAGAACTGAAGGCGGCCATGAAAATTTGGGCGAAAGCTGAAGCAGCCATGAAACGTTCTGACTATGCCACTGAAGCACCGGTCAACCCTTCAGTCGTGATGAGCACTCTTCGAGATACGCTGGAAGGCACGCAAGAAGAAGCACCGCATCATCGGCAACCGGCTGCAGCGCAAATGCAGATGCAGCTGCCTGCGCAGGCGCCACCCCAGAGTCAACCTTCGCAACTGCACGCACAGTTGCAACAACAACAGCAGCAGTATTATCAAAATCAGCAGCAGCCGCCGCAGCAACAGCCGCATCAGCAACCGCCTCATCAGCAGCCGCAGCCAATGCCGATGCAGCAACCGATGCCGACACCAATTTACGGCTACAACACGCCATATGGGCACGCGCCCTATGGCGGACCTGCTCCGGATGACCCATGGGGAAGTTGGCATGGAACTGTGCCTCGCCATCATGGACTAGGGGTGCCCTTGCCTGGCTTCCCGCAACCGCCAGCGATGCCCCCGGAAGGCTATGCCCCTCCGCCCGGTTATCCGCCACAACCAGGTTATCCAATGCCGCCGCAAGGGGCACCACCGCCTCCAAACTGGCACTTGCCGCCGCAGATGCAGCAGCAACAGATGCCGCCGCAACAAATGCAGCAGCAACAGATGCAGCAGCAACAGATGCCGCCGCAGATGCAGCAGCTTGTGCCTGTTCAGCAATCAAACTTGCATGCTCAATTACAACAACAGCAGCATCAGGCCGCCCCTGCCCCGCATCAATTGCCGGCACCGCAAATGCAGGCGCCGCCAATTGCCCCGCCCCATCCTCCAGAACAAACAATGCAAAACTCAGGTCCTAATTCGGCCCCGGTTGCACGTCATGAGAGCGGACAACACACAAAACCAGTTGTACAGCCGGCAAGTCCGGCCACCAGAGAGGAAACGGACAAAGAAAATGGGCAATTGAAAAATGCCGCCGCTCAATTGGCATCGCGCCTGGGTTGGGCAGCGCCAAAAGGAAGTGGCCCGGCCAACGGTGAAAGCAATTCGGCAGCAGATCTGCCTTCTCCAAAGAAATTGTCCTGGACGCAGCCGCAGCAGCAGGGACAGGAACCGAATGTGGAAGTGCCTCAGCCGCTGCCTTCCGAACCTGAAAAGCCAGCTCTGCTTCCAGAACCGGAGCCGGAACCTGTTCGGAACATAATACCTGAATCGGTGCCTGCACCGGAGCCCGAGCCAATTGCAGCCCCAAAACCAGAGCCGCGTCCGGAGCCCGCCCAGGCGCCTGCGCCAGCTTTTGCTCAGCCTGAACCGGCCAAGCCTTTTGCCGTTTCGAATCAAGCTCCTTTCAGCGCGCCTATGCCTGTGGCGGCGCCAGCGCCTATACCTCAACAGTCAGGCCTATCGGCTCCTTTTGCCGAGTCGCAAAATCCTATCCGGAGCGAAATCAAGCCAAAAGGAGAATCGGCCCAAGCGTCATTGCCCTTACAGCCACCCTCCCCGCCGGCTCCTACACCTGTCAGTGGCAGCGGCACTTCGCCATCTTCCGAGTTCAAAAACCCATTCAGTTCTCCTCCCGCTTTGCCCTTTGCGGCCCAGCACGACCAGGCCTCTCAACCTTCCGCTCTCAAGCAAGCACCACCCAGCCAGGACTCTGCGCCTGCACCGTCTCAACCGACCGCACCGGCCGGGCCGGTAACACCTACGGCTCAGGAAATTCCTGAATTGCCATTTTCTGTGGCCGACGCCTGGAGTTTCACACAGGCTGAAAAGTCTGACTCGAAACTTGAACTTCCGAAAAAGTCAGAAAGTGAGGCCAACTCAGCTGAGAAGAAAGATGAAGACGACGATGAACCCGACTTCAGAATGGAATTTGATCTCGAACTTCCGGCTCCGTTCAACAAGCCTGTTGAAGAGAGCGTTGAAAAGCCGATAGAAGTTGCCGCCGAGATTCCCCAAACTATACCTGTAGAAAGTCAGCGTCCAGGACAAGTGGCCGGCTTCGGCAAAGGCACAAAAATCACGCTCAAATTCGACTATGCGCCCAATGAGACAGGCCGACTGTTTGCCATTACGGAGTCGGAAGCCCTGACACTTCTATCAGATGACAGTGCCAATGATGTCGGCGAAGAAAAGAAAGAAAGCGCGCCTTCCAAAGGTAAGAAAGGCAAAGGCAAAGCTTCGCAATCACAAACCAAACTTGCCAAACAAACGGCTAAAGGCAAGAAGGGATCGGCCGGTAAATCGCAATCCGGTATGCAAAGCGTCAAAGCACCTGAACCTCTGCCAACTTGGCTGCCACAGACGCATCAAAATCATCCCGCCACCATGTTTGGCAAAAAAGGTGGGGCGATGACGGTGCCTGACTTCATTGAAGATCTTGTTCCGCAAGCCCAATCAGGATCGGGTTCAGGCGCAGATCTGCCTCTTTCCGACCTCAATGCCAGGGTGGCAGGAAATTCAGGCAAGTCCAGCAATACGCAGACGAAGATGGCTTCAATTAAACATCGGGCCGTATCGCTTTCTGTGAGCAATCTTTTGCCGGTTCCTCTGGAAATTGCCGAAGCACAGGCTGAACTTGCCTATATAGTCGAGCACCGCGGAGCGCCGATGACGCCGCCTGTGTCCTTTACGCCACAGCCTCCCGCCCCGCCTGCCGCCGAAACGCTGGTCACCATTGTTGAGCTGCTCACTCTGTCCGGTTTCTTCACTAAGAAGGATATAGTCAGCGCGCTCGATAAGGCACTGGAAGATGCATCGCTTGCAAACGATCTTTTGTTGGCACTGGGATTGGTAAAAGACGACACGCTCGATGTGGTGGTTCGTTGCCAGAGCCTGACTCGCAATCGTTATCTGACTACAGAGCAAGCGATATATGTTTTGGGAGCTGTGCGCAGTGGGCGTTTGAACTTCGAAGAAGCGCTGCTGGAAATCGGCAAATAATCAATTGGCCAGGAAAATTCTAAGAGCCGGCTAAATAGAGCTCGTCGGCAAAGGTAATTCCGTTGCCGCCATCTTCGATGCGTGCCATTACGGCTCTGGCTGCATTGGCAAAAACATCCTCCACTGAAGGTCCTTGCCCAAAGCCAGTTTCCACAAGCGGCCTGCCGCTAAAGCAGGAGGCACCAATGCTGACCGTGACCAGATAGCTGCGTCCTTTGATAATCACTTCATAATTTTCCAGCCGTGTGCGAATTCTCTCTGCTGCCACTTCCGCACCCGATTTTGGGGTTTCCGGCAAAATTATGCCAAAGGCGTCTTCGCGGCAGCGCCCGATTAAATCTATGTCCCGTATCGATGTGAGCATAACTGCAGCCGAGGCGGCGACAATATTGTCTCTCACCTCCATACCGCGCGATTTGAAAATGTCATCCAATCCGTCCACAGCGACAATTAAGAGCGACAGTGCCCGGTCGTAGCGATTGGCTCGTTTTAATTCATAGTTCAAACGTTTATAAAAGGTCCGAAAATTATATGTAGGCGCCACCAGATCCATGAGCACCCGCCGCTCCAGTTCATCAGCTGACATTTCGCTGTCTTCTGCTTCACTGTCGGCATAAAGTTTGGTTTGCTCTTTCGGTAATTCGAAGATCGGAATCTCGCCTGTGGTCCAGGGGAATTGATTGTTTTTGCTCCTCAGCTCAGCAATACGGCGATAAAATTCCGCCTCTTTTGCTTTTTTTTCTTCAGACACAATTGCTCCCCGTTTCTACCTGCGGCCGATTTTATACCCGAGTGAAGTCTACCCGAACCCGGTCTGATATAGTGGCTGGCATCAAACTAATCGGATCATGCCAGAGGTTATCATGACGATTCAACCAGCAGCAGCAACAAGTGTTGCAGCAAAAATGACTCGCATCGGCACAAAGGATGCTGTCATACGAACTGTCGAATCGGGCGACTTTTCATTGGCGGTGGAAACCTGGAAAACTGCCTTCGGTTTTACCGACGAAGAAAGATGGAAGCTCTTTGCTTTTGAAGTCAGCGACTTTGCGGTGGGCGTTTTTATTGACGATTACCCGCACGCACTGGCCACTGTGATCAGGTTCGATGCCAATTTCAACGGGCGCTTGATCAAATGCGGAGGCATTGCCGGAGTGGCATGCAGTCCGCCCATGCGGAAAAAAGGTCTGGTAAGAGCCGTGCTTCGGGAGTGCTTGAGCCGGCTGCATGCCGAAGAGGTTGAGATCTCGACGCTCTGGCCGTTCTCTTATCCGTTCTACGAAAAAATGGGTTACGCGGTTACCGACTTGCAGTATGAGGTAACTGAGAATATTGATGCCATTGCCAATGTCGGTGACAGTGCTAATTTCAAGCCGGTTAGATTGGATGACTATGAGACTTTGATGCCCTTGCATCGGCGCTGGACAAAGGAATTCAATCTCAGCCTGGAGAGAAATTCCGATCGCTGGCAAAGGCAATTGGCTCGCCCGGAAAGGCAGTTTGTTCTCTATCAGCACAAAGACGGTTATATGATCTGGAATCTTCAAGACCCTAAAGAGCGAACTCTTGAAGTTGCTGAATGGGTTTATCTGACTGAAGAGGCATTTTACGACGGTCTGGCATTGATCAAAAACTGCGGTCAGCTGGCTTTCGACAAGGCTCGATGGGTGATGCCCAATCTCGATCCACTCCTGAAATTAGGTGTTTCATTTCCGCCGGCCAAAATTGGCGTCAGGCACGGCATGATGTCTCGTGTGGTGAACAGCGAGGCTTTTTTCACTAATACAGGATTGAAAGACTACCGGCTGGAAATTACAGATCCGCTGGCAGTAAGCGGTCCCCAGAAAAGCACAGGCAAGAGACAGTGTGGTCCTGGTGAAGTAATTCAGATTGCTTCCGGCTTTATGAAACCGGCCGACCCACGCCTCCAGCCTTTGTACGAAGCAGCTGCGCGTGCTCAGACTTTCTCGATCGAGCAATACTGATTGGTGCCACTATATTTGATGGCAACTTTTGCTCTCGGCACTGTCTTTGCCGTTTGCTTAAATGTTTGTTTCCTCAGCCTGGAACTATGCGCGTTTGCGAGTACGGCCCGATTTCGATGAAAGCCGTTTTTCCACCTGGACCAGAATTGTCGACACTGGAATATCGAGAGCCAGGGCCAATCGACTCAAGTTTTTAACAGAAATATTGCGAGCCCCGCGCTCCACGTCACTTATATAGGAACGGTGAAAACGGCTGGTTTCGGCCAGGTCGCTTTGAGACATATGCAGCCTGGCTCTGCGCTCCTGCAGAACCACTCCCAATTCAGATATCAGTCTTTCATGCAGATTTAGATCTTTTGCCATAGTCACGTCGACGACGCTGCAATGCGCAGTATCGCCACCCCCTTGTTAACACCATACAACCACGTTAGTGATTCAATAAATCACCCAACGGGGGGAGTGAAAAGCCTCAAGCGTTTTTATTTTCCCGCGGAGGCGCACGCGGTAACGGTTTGAGAAAAAATATTTTTTTTGAAAAAAGAGAGAATTTAAGTCTACTTTGGGTGTCGGAAGATTGAAAGATCAGCGCTAACGATGGCCTTGCTGATCACGGCAAGGCCATGTCCGAATGCAGCGCTTGCCGTGTCTGAAAAAAGTCGCACGACTTGCCGATTGCGCTTTATGCTCTCAGCAAGGTGCTTGGAAAAAACGCTTCTGATTCTTCATATCCGTGCTGGACTTTGACGAATTGCTCTGCAAAATCGAGCATGGCTTTGGCGTCTTTCTCTCTGCCTAGTTTTTTCAATAAAGAGGCAAAACTTTCCAGGCAAGTACCCAGGCGAGGCATATTTCTTCTTTGACGAAAACCTTCAATGGCTAACTTGTACTGCGCCTCGGCTTCGGCATTCTTATCTTGAGCCTGATACAGCATGGCCAGCTCAAAGCGGAATTCTTCAGCCGGTCCCAGAGGAGAATCAATAGTTTTCAAAGCCTTATTGATCACAGTTTCAGCGTCAGCAAATTTTCCCAAATTGCGCAGCGCAGTTGAATACTTGTGCATGGTGATAAGCACACTGCGATGGTCGCCGCTCAAAGTTTTGTCGAAAATCTCCAGGGCGCGTTTGTACTGTGTTTCGGCCTCTTCCCATTTGCCTTCCTTGACCGCACAGTCTCCCAAATGCTCGACAACCGGTCCCAGATAGTAGTGTCCGGCGTAGAAATTTTTCTCAAGAAGCTGGATCGCTCGTTTGAACTCGGCCAGGGCAGGCTCGACTCGACCGGTCAGCAAATACAGGGCGCCCAACTCGTCAAGCAGTTGGCTGACAGTGTGATCGTTTTCACTGAGCGCGGCAATGCGCTTTTCTATCGCCTGCTTGTAAAGCGCCTCGGCTTCGGAGCGCTTTTTGTGATTGAGGCACTCTTTAGCCTCTGCCCAGAGCTGGTTCGATTCGCTTAAATCGGCGCGGTTTTTAGCTGTCAGATTTTCTGTCATATATCTATTTTTCTGAAATGAGAGCGGAACCAAAG
>CAZHEZ010000049.1:0-40758 GCA_964531315.1 uncultured Candidatus Obscuribacterales bacterium
CGGATCTAAATTGGAAGAAATGGGTAAAGCCGCAAGACTTGGTTTTTCGATCAAAAGCTGGGCAAAACAGCTATTGCGGGGCTAAAACCGAGAGTCTGAATGCAGCTAGCGATCTGCATGAATAATCTCCAGATGTGGCAAACCCCAGCACTGCAGGTTCATATCCGAAGCTAGAATGCCCAGGCCTTCTGTTTCCACCTCACCTTCCTCACCCGGCATGTTTATGTCATTGCGCTTGCGAATTTTGGCGTTGCGCTTGCCATAAAGAAATGGTGGAAAGACCAAACCGTCACGATGGCAATCGGCGCGAATCAACAACATCGTGCCGCCTACAGCATCGATTGGTGTGATCTCACCTTCCGGTCTAAGGTCATGCATAAACAAGCGTCCCTTGTCACGCCAGGCGTTTAAATCAAAGCTCGGACCGCAGTATTTTTTGACGCAGTGTGGTTGCACAATGTCCTTTTTATAGGAAAGAAGCCGCTGAATTATATCGACAGGAAATTCAATGACATCCGCATCCAGCCAGAGCACCCAATCTTCATCCTCTAGAGCATGAAAGAGCAGGTGATTTCGGCTGCGAGCCAATATTGTTCTTCGCTGCAATTGAATGCTGGGTTCCCACCTGGGTGTGCCTTTGGGAATCTGATAGCCGAAGTCTTTTTTCCAAATACGAACCGATTGAAAATGCGATCGGTTTTCATCGCAAAGCTTTTTAAACACCTCATAGGAATTGTCTTCGCTATCACCTTCCAAAATGCCCAACGAAATCAGATGGAGTGGATATGCTAAATTGCGCAAGCGAGCGAAATATTCCTCCGCGTCTAAGGCTGCATTTTTCACTGGCGTAAGAATCAAAACTGCGGGCAGATCACCAGTTGCTGTCCAGTGTTGATTTGTGTCAGGTCGGCTCATCTGCATACTCTCCAGCATAATTGTCGCATCACGATTTACTTCTTCCTCGTCTCTATTTAAGCAGGCTCTCAATGGCCGAAAAGCGGCATGTCCGAACGGAAGTAGATCTTGGAAGCGGTAATCTCCAAGCAGCTCGTATGCATTAAGTACGTTGCGCCAGTCCGGTCCGAGTGGCTGGCTCAGGTCTTGCCCACCGCGTAGCAGAGCTGTTGCCGCGGCTGCGCGCACCTCGCGGTTGCAATCTTCAAGCGCTCGCAGTAATTCCGCTTGAAAGTTAATTGCATCCAGGCTGCCTATCGCGCTGATTGCCCAGCGACGAATGTCTTTGTCTGTGCTTCCCAGCCAGTACAGTATGCGTGGAGCAAACCACCTGTCGCCGGCGATGCCCCAGATTTCCAGGGCTGCTCTGAGCAGATCCTTTTCAGGATAATGGAGAATGAGGGGAGCTCCTGTCAGTCCGTTTGCGAGGGAGAATTCCGGACGGCTGGTGTGCACACCATATCCCATCCAGGTTCCCTGATTCGCACTTCGTCCGTGTGGATACCACTCCGACGAGTACGAATAAGGCGCTTTCAGCAACTTGTAGGGCTTGCCAATTGCGTATGTCAAATGCATCATCCAGCCTTCAATTGTCACGACTGTATCCGACCAGGCTGCGAAGTATTTGATCCTTCGCATCATTTCCTGAGGATTTTTCGCGTCTGACAAAGGCGCATGAATCGCATGTTTGCGCAGTTTTTCAGGCAGAGAATCAATCGCCGCATCGATTTCGTGTACTCCGCCCCAGCTTTGACCGTTGGAAGTGAAAACCAGGTTATACCCTTCCGCTATCAGCTGTGACGCAATTTGGGACAGCAGCGCATAGTTGTCTGGCTGGAAGCCCTTCAATTGATTTTGCCCACCGAAAATGTTGACCAGCGCTATGGAACGTTCTTCACCAGCGCAACGGCTTGCCAGCTCGGCTCGCAGGTCTTGCCACAGAGCCGCGACTTCAGTCTGCGGATTCGACGATTGCAGACAACCGGAAGCAGGTTGGTTCTCACCAAATCGCAGCGGTAATCCCAACTCGACAATGAGACGCATGGTGGTGTGATAGTTGAGAGGAATTAGCCGCTCCTTCAAACCCCATGTCGACACGAATTCTGTGCCATTAAGCAGGACTGACTCAAAGACGAAATGGTTGACACCCTTGCGTGCACATATATTCAGACTGGGTTTACTTTTTTCCAGTTGTTCCTGCAAAGCCGTCTGTACCAAGGGATTATAGCTATTGCTCGGCAAGTACGGCTCAAAGAAATTGACTATTCCATCCCAGTTATTTTTGAGTTCTTCTTTAAAGAGCTCGCTATCGGAAATCGATAGCGCTTGTATGCGTGGATGATCGTACAGAAACTGACGATCTGTGAAAAGGGTTATCTGAAGATCCGGAAAGCCATCAAGAAATGCCTGCATCAGTGCATTGGTGCGCACGATTTCGTCGCCCAGCCCATCGACAATGTTGTGCACTACAAGCAGTCGGCTGAGCCTGGGGATACTTTCAGACGATGCCTGCGCAGGTTTTGAGGCGGCAGTTATGGGACATTTGTTTTCCCTGAAGAGTTGCCGTTCCAATAGCACTGCCAGTGGTGCCGCGCCTCCGGTCTGCTGACTGATTGACTCCAACAGTTGTGTGTCTAACTGACTGGGAAACCAATCGGAGACATAAGGGAGCAGCCAGGATGCCAGCGCACCTTTGCTGTCATTTCTCCATTTTGATCTCAGCCATTGCGCAATTTCCTGTCGTCGACTCGTATGAAGCAAAAGAAGCGCGACATTCTGCCATGAAGGAGACAAACTCTTGCTCTGCCCGCACAGGTCAAGTACGGTGAGCGGAACGCAATTTGCCAGTTCCGGCTCGCAAAGGAGCACTGCCGCCAAAGTTGACAGTGCTGAGCCTTCTGCCTTTCCAGAAGTCAATGCCGAAAGTATGACTTCAACCGTTCTAGGAGTGATTTTCTCGGAGCGTCCAAACAATGCTTCCGGGTCGAAAGAAGGACCCGACAGATAGGCACGCAGACGCGCGATGACATTTCCCCATTTCATACTACGCATTACAATCTACGAAGACTCAGACCTGGCGAGTTTACATCGATTTTAAGGATGGGGTCAACATTGCTTAAATTGCCAAAACCCTCACAAATGGTGGGAATGGGCGCTACTAACATTCTTTAAGAATTGGCCGGTTCTTGGAGTAAAGCTCCTTGAAATATGGGCATGATCGAGTAGAGGAGAATGCCTATGAGTCTCATTGCAAAGATATTGTGTTTTCTCGGTGTTGTTGACGGTGCTTTTCTTTTGCTTGCCCCGCAGCGGTGGTTTTCTTTCTGGATTCCAATTTTAGAAAAGATTCGAACCTCGCGGAAATGTTCGATAGCCTTCGGGGCGCTGGAAGTAGGAACCAGCCTCTGGCTATTGCGTAGGTTGATGCGCGGATAGTCTTGCAAGTAGCTGCCAAAGAGCATTTCGCCTGGCGGGTGCCCCGCTAGTGCGGCATGCGCGCTGGCAGCTAAAATGCAAATGTCCTCTACTTATCTTGCTTCTTTGATTGCTTTCTTATCAGCTTTATGTTGCAGGTCATCAGCCTTGTCTTGAATTTCGGATGCATTCTTTGATTCTCTTGCCGCTCTTTTGGCATGTTTGGACGCGCGACCCTCTTTGCCGCGAGCTTGAGCATCGGCGGATCTTTCAGATTCATTGGAAGCTGCATCACCCACGGCTTGAGCTTCAGCGGCTTTGCGGTCGGCTTCGGCTTGGACTTCAGCAGCATCCTTTGCGAGCGCGGGAGCAGCAGACAAGCTAAGAACCGCAGCCAACGCAAGCAGTGAAGTTAAGGTCTTCGACATTTTGGAAACCTCCATTAAGGGTCTAGGTTGGTTCAGACCGACCTGGTTCCCATTAGTGCCCGTGAAGTTCGAGGTTTTAATATTTCGAGAGGTTTTGATGTCTTTTAATTGTCCCGAAAAATGGGGTACTCTATCTGCATGGCGAAAATCTTGTTGGTAGACGACGACAACGAATTGCTTTCGGTGGTGGCCGAGTCTCTAGCGAAAGAAGGGCATAAGTCCGAAAAGCAGTCACTCTGAGAATCAATACTAAAATGACGAAAACCAAAAGTATCGGCCTGTTGTCCATAGCTTTACTTTTCTGCTGCGTGCCTGCACTTGCAAGTGAGGACATGGCACTGCTGCAGGAATCAAAACCTCTTGTCACAAGAGCGGGTGCCTGGCACACCTGGCACGATCGTATTCATATAAATTCTGAACAGACGAAGTTGCCTCTTCTTATTACCTTTTTCAACGGCGCAGATGGCAGGCCAAAAGCTACCGATTTCAAAGTCGAATTAGACAGAAAACCGCTGGCCTCTTTTAAAGACTTCAATGGTGGGGGCAGCTTTACCATCAATCTGACTGCGAAATTAGGCGCCGGCAACACACCGCTGACAGTACAGGGTTTTGGACCATCCGGAGCCTGGGTGAAGTGGAAGGTGTTTATTCAAAGACCGGTAATTGCGTCAGTGCAACCGGATCCAATAAGCATGGCGGATACCGTTTCAATTAAAGGCAAGAATTTTTCGACCAATTCTGGACACGTAATGATACACATTGCCAACAAGCAGACCAACGCATTAAGCAGCAAAGAAGGTGAAGTGCAGTTCAAGCTTCCTGCAGAAGTCCCTGGTGGACGCCAGGATTTAATGGTCTCTGTTGCATCAGTGAAAAGCGCTCCCATCAAAGTTTCCATAAGATCAAACCCAAATATTACATTTGTGGATATGCTTTCTTCTCCACCCCATCACCCAGTCACTCTCAAAGGGCATGGCTTCTCCTCAGTCCCGAAAGAGAATGTGGTCACTTTTGGCACCCACAAGGCCGAAGTGACGTCTGCCACCGAATCCAGTATCACATGCTTAATTCCTGAGATGCACTTTCCGGATTGGCAAGTCCCAATTAAGGTAACAACCAACGGTATGCCGTCTAAAGGAAAGGCTTTCATTCATGTAGACGTGAGAGTGATTGAGAACGAAGGCATTCCTATGCATTAGAGGCAGTCCTAAATGCCTGGGCATTTGTTTGTATAATCTCAATATGGAAAATTCGAGTCCAGAGAGTTGTCAAACATGCTTCCGTCCTAAAGTTGAGGCCGGCTCACAGCCGCAAACGCAATGGATATCAGTTTGCAGATGCGATCGTCATTACTCTCCTACCTCTCAATTCTCAATTGATGTATGTGCCAATTGCAAACGACGAGTGGCGATTAATACAGCCGGTAAAGTCGAGTGCCCTGACCTCTGTACCTGTGAAAAACCAAACCCTAAGAAAGTTCCTACTCACATAAAGCAGAATGAAAGTGACACGCTTGCATTGGACCTGGCGTCAGTAGGAATGGCACGTGACAGTTTTCCATTGGAAAGGTACACGCCGATTGCCATACTGGGTGATGGAGCCAGAGCTACGGTAATTCTCGCCAGAGATCGACAGCGGGGGACAAAAGTCGCGGTAAAGTGCTTCAAAAAGATAGCGCCGGCGATGCAAGCTACGTTTCAGAGCGAGGCGAAGAAGAACCAGCAGCTCAATCATACGAATATCTCTAAGATTATCGACCTTGGTGTTCATAATGGTAAGACACCATATTTGGTGACAGAGTTCAAAGACGGTTTTAATCTCGAACAATGTTTGGCACTACATGGAACACCGAGTCATGATGTGGCAGTAAAGATTCTAATCAGTGTTTGCGAAACACTGATGTACGCGCAGAAGCAAGGGGTTCTTCACCGAGATATCAGACCAGGAAATATAATTTTTGTGGATGATATGAACTCAGAGCCGATTGTTTTGGTAACTGATTTTTCCTTGCCCAAAGTCAAACAAAGTGAAGAGCTGACCGAAGCCTGCGATGCTATATATATGTCTGCGGACGAGGCCCGCAGTGTTGAATATACCGAGAAATCCGAGGTTTATTCGATAGGAGCGGTCGGATTTTCACTTTTGACAGGCAGACCCCCTTTTCTGGACGGTGATTTCCGTGAGATCAAAAACAGGCATGCTTTGAAGCTGCCTCCGAAGATTTCGGATCTAAAGTTTGAAAGCAAAAGACCCAAGGATCTTGAAGAAGTCATCGAAAGATGTCTTGAGAAAGATCCAGGCTACAGATTCGAGTCAGTCGCCAAACTTCTCGAGCGACTGGAGATGTTCCCTCGCAGAGAGCAAATGCAGATAGCTACTGTCCTTGCTGCAAGGAAGAAGAAAAAAATACTTTTGATTGCAGGCGCTGGAGCTGTCTTCCTGATCATATGTGCCGTGGGCTATCTTCTATTGTCCCATCACTGATAGACGCGACTAAGCCACTTTGTTTGTTTGTCTGTATAGCCCGATTGCTCTGGCATAGACAAAGGTGCCAATAAGCCCTGCAGTTATTGCGGCGATTTGTGCAATGTAGACTGCCGGACATGACTTCAAGATACTGCATACAAAAGCAAATGCAGCCAATTGAAGCGTTACTCCGACAACATGCGGAATCAATGCAAGTTTGCGACTCTTCTTCAAAACAACACTTGGAATAATGCAACCTGTGAGTACTCCGAAGGTCGCCACCGCTGGAACATAAGATCCGGCAATACAAAAAATGACACACGAGAGCGTAATCATTCCGGACGGAATCAAGTCTGCCATTGTTATTCGTGTGTTTTTTTCGTTGTTTTCAAGGTCTGGCATTGTTTTGCTCGAGTGGTTCACGATCACCTTACTTGCCGCCCTTTCGAAATTAGGAGGGGCGGCAAATTTTAATGTATACAGGAATTGCCAAACTTCAGCCGGCCCGCTATTCAAACGTACTCAGCGAGGATTTCGTTTGTCTGAACAAGTGTTCAACTAGTCGCCGGTGCACTCAATCCTTGCTTTGCTTGCTGCAAGTAGTCGGTCATGCTCGTATCAGTATTCTTGGCGATCGCTGCATCCAGTTGTGCGGAGGCTCCGGCGGTGTCTCCACTATTTGCTAAAACCTGAGCATATATCAGTCTGGTGACTGCAGCTTGGTTTTGTTCGCCACTGATTTGCTGTCCAAGAGAATTGAGTGAGAACATTTGCTGGTCGAATGGTGCAGTTACCTGGTCTCTTTGCGTAAGTATGGAGTCGAGCCCAGGTACCAGAGCCAACAATTGCTGGCGAATTGCTGCCTTATCCTCTGCTGAAGTTGCAGAATCAAGCATCGAATAAAGTGCTGTTGCCTGAGCCTGCTTGGCCGGATCACCAATTGCAGTTATCTGCTGATTTGCTTGTTGGTCCAGAGCATTCATGCTGGAAACTGCGGTGTCCGGAATATTTCCTTGCAGTTGCTTACTTTGTTGGTCATATTGCGTTTGCAGTGAAGCAAGTATGGGTGACTGTCCGGCATCCGCTTGCTGAATTGCACTTTCGAATGCTGCTTTTACTTCCGGAGTCAGAGTCTGTTGCCCGCTGGATATCTGCTGAGCGAGCGCCATTAATGTTTTTAATGGAGACGTTGCGGTATTGCTCTGATCGCCTGTGTTATCTGAGGTTAGTACATCTCCAGTCGTTTGTGTTGTGTCGGTGACTAATGGCTGGTTTTGCGACCCATCCGTGACTACGGGCTGGTTTTGCGAATCATCTGTGACGACCGGCTGGTTTTGCGAACCATCTGTGACGACCGGCTGGTTTTGTGGACCATCCGTGACGACAGGCTGATTCTGCGATCCGTCTGCGACATATTGCGGGGTTTGCGTAAGGTCTGTGCCATAGGGCGGGTTTTGCAAGTCATTTGTGACTGCGGCATTGTCTGTTGTTGTGCCGGGATTTGCGCCATCCAAAGTTTGATTTGGATCGATTTGATCCATATTGCCTGCGTTCACGTTGTCGAATGCGCTTTGAGTTGCTGGATTTTGCTGGAATGTTGAATAATCAGGATCGCCGTCTAACGTTTGCGCGTTTGGATCTTGCGCCTGCATGCGCCCTTCGCGATGGCCATGCTTTCCTGAATGCATCAGATGTTGGAGAAGGAATTTCCCCTCGCGCTCTTCACCATTTCGCATCAGGTCAAATGCCAAGGATGCTCGCTGCAGTGTCCTCAGATCCCGACCTTGTTGAAGCAATGCTTGCTGGTCACCAGGTGCAGCGTCGTGCATTTCTCCATAGAGCTGCATCTTGGCTGCGCGAATACTTCTTGGATCGACTTCGCTGGCAAATTTCCTTGCGGCATGGATATCTCCGTCTTGCAGCGCTTGTGACACAGCGGACGCAGTCTGAAATACTTCAGCTGTATTCATACCTGGTTGCATCTTCCATGCCTTGGCCATGCCGCCTTGTTCATCAGCGAACTGGTCTCCGTGTCGGAAGCCTCGATGAGCACCATATTCGTGACGACCCTGCATATCTTGATTGAAGGATTCGCCTCTTGAACCCTGATTTGGGTCATAGGCATTCGACCAGCCCGCTCTCGGGCCTCGCATGTCGAAATTTTCGGGTTCGTTCGATCCTTGTTGAAAACTACCAAATTCATTGGATTTTCCAATACCAAAATGTTCGTGTGACATGAGTTACACCTCTAAGCTGAGTGAAACTGTTAGGGGAATGGTAATTAGTGCGCTTTGAAAGGACTGCAATGTATGCAGCGATCTATTTCCCTGAAGGGCTTTGTGCCCTCTGGGGATCTGGCAAGTTTGCTGGTTGTGAAGGAGTTAACGGACCAAAGGACTAAAGGAATAGAAAAGGCTTAAACCGTTGGCAGTCTTTGGTAATAGGGCCTGAAGGACTAAGAGAAAGAAACGTGCCTAGAGGAAGTTAAATGCGTAGGGACATCTGGCTGGCTTTAGGACACTTAACTTTCATCCAACTTTCGTCCAGTTGCAATGGTGAAAATACGAAAGGTTTCTCTGTGGTACAACTAGACAGCCCGAAAAGCTAACCTGGTAATCGCTTCCTGGACTTTGGAGATTCCTCTATGGCTTCGTCAAATCGAAAATCGCAGGCATTCTGCGAAATCATCGTCCTGCTGACATTTGCCGGAATTTCTTCCTTCAATTTGTCCGGCTGGACAGCCTTAGCCGAGACTGCTTCAGCAACCTCTGCCCGATCGTTTGGCTCTATAAAGGAAGAGATCGAGAAGCTTGTAGGAGAGTACTATCCAAAAGCAAAGATATCGACCACGGAGAAGGGAATTCACTTCGAATACAAAGTGAAAAATGGAAACAGCCCTCGTACCGGTCGTCCTGCGACGGTCCCGGCCGAAGGCGGCATTTTATGTGATATTGACCTGAAGGATGGTGAATACAAAGGCGCTGATAAAGGCAAGCTTCCTTCAGAAGAAACCGACGGCTACAATACGATCTATACGATGGCTCCATATTCGAAGAGTCAAAACTCCCATCTTTTTGCTCAACTAAGTTATCCCTCCGACGTATCCGTGGATTTCTTGTCACGATTCAAGGATGCGATCAAGGCATATAAGGCAGAAGAAGCGCCATCGTCGCCAGTGAATATTCAGACAAACCCAGAATCTACAGTTACTCCAAAACAAAGCGTTCCACAGCGTAGCGCTCCGCCGTCGCCGGCTGCCAGTGCACCCGTCAACAGTGCACCACCGGCAGAGGCCGCCAATGCATGGCTTCCGGTGCAAGTTGCGGAAGCCCAGCTATCGTTCAAGATCCCGACCAATCACCAGGAGAAGGTGGTGAAGGATCAACTCCAAAATGGAAAGTTTTGGATTGGAGATACAGAAGACTGCAAGTTCATGGTGTCATACCTCAAGCATAAGACTCCGTGTCTGAGTGACGCAGATCGCAATAAAGTATGGGACGCGATGGTCGCGAGCATCTTGGCGCAGAATAATCCGAAGCTTGTGAAGCAATTTGTTTTTCAAGGCGTCAAAGCGCGCGAATATAGTATTTCTGACCCAAGAGGGCAGGGTAAGGCTGTTCTCTGTATCGCTCCCAATTGTCACTACATATTTATGGCGGCGGGTTCCCCCAAAGATCTGTCCGGCGTGATTTCGACATTTTTCGATGCCATCAGGATAGGAAAGTGATCGTGCAGGCAAAGACATCTAGCAGGATTGAAAAGCAATCTTGCTGCTTTCGCAAACCTTTTTTGATCTCACAGATGTTGTTGCAGACTAACTTTGCAGGTTTGCTTTACTTTAGATCAGCAGAAAGGATGAAGAAACCAGACGATCCTGAGAGTAGAGTTGATAGTCTGGACCTTTTATTAAGGTAAAACCTTCCCATTCGCGAATATCTGATTGCGATGACTGAACAACCAGATTGCGTTATCCAAGAACTGTGCAGAATCAGCTAGAAACAACAGGATCCGACCATTCATGAAAACACGCAATCTTGCACACACCGTACTTGCGAGCCTTCTTGCTGCTTCGACACTCGCTCTGGCGACAGGAAGCGCAGGGCTTGCAGAGGACACTTTAGTGCCATCCTCAAGAGTCGATCCTCGTGATCTGCAGGAGTCAAAGTCAGCTGCACTGCCTGCGCACCCGAAAATTGGTTTGGCGCTAGGCGGCGGAGGCGCTCGCGGCGCGGCGGAAGTCGGCGTGATGGAAGTGCTTGAGAGAGAGGGGCTCAAATTCGACTACATTGCCGGCACCAGCATTGGCTCAATTGTAGGCGGACTTTATGATGCCGGAGTGCCCCTATCGAAGTTGCACGAAGAATTCGAAAGCGGTCGTGCCATGAAACATTTCATGCCGGTCTCTCTTCCCATGGGGATCATGCTTGAACCGGCGATGTTATGCGGTCGGCTCTTCGGCTTTAGATCATATGACGGTTTGTATCCAGGCATTATGTTTCGAAAGTATTTGGAAAAGATGACACCCGCAGATGCCACCGAGATTCAGTCTTTGAAGACCCCATATGCAGCCGTATGTCTTAACTTGGTGGATGGTATGCCTTACATGATTCGAGGCGGTTCGCTCGCCAAAGCAATGAGAGCAAGCTCGTCTGTTCCAGGGTTGCGCAAACCAGTGCAATATGGAGAGAAACTCCTGGTCGATGGCGGCGTTGTCTGCAACGTACCGGTAAAACAATGCCGGCAAATGGGAGCGGACATTGTTATCGCTGTGAACATTGATGAGCCCTTTTCAGAAGTTCCACTGCATACATTTAGAAAGCTCGGAAGCGTAACCAAACGTATGATCAAGTGGGATCTCTGGAGTATTGACGGTCCTCAAGAAGATCTGGCAGACGTAGTCATTCACCCCGACACGACAGGAGTCACCTTGATCACAGCCAGCCGGAAAGAGGCGCGAAGGGCGATCGAAGCCGGACGGCAAGCTGCAGAGGCGGCTCTCCCTCTGATAAGAGAGAAGCTGAAAGGATTTGGCAATTCCGTCGAAAAAACATCAGCATCGTCGACAGAAATAACTAAGTGAAAGTATGGACAAATTCAGTGTTGTGCTTTTATTGCGCCTAACGGTGTCAGAAATGCGTCTCGGATTTATCGACCATTGATAAATCATCCTTTCGATCGATGCTGCTAGACTGCTTTCCCTGCAGCAGAGCTCAGTTGTTTAAAGCGAGCGACGTCCCGCATGGGCGGATCACCAAAAAGCCTTTTGTACTCGCGTGTGAATTGAGAAGCGTCATCATAGCCAACGCGCACAGCAGCAGAGCTGGCGTCCAGATCTTCCGAAAGCAACAAGCGCCTGGCTTCCTGGAGGCGGAGCAGCTTTTGAAATTGCAACGGGCTCATCGATGTAGCTGTTTTGAAATGCTGATGGAAGCTTGAAACACTCATTCCCAGTTCGTGAGCGAGATCTTCAATGCTGAGCGGCTCGTTGTACTTGGTTCGCAGCGTTTGAACGGCTTTTGTGATTCTATGGGTATTGCCGCCGAATACTGCCATCTGTCGCAGCCGTGGTCCTTGCTCACTCATAAGCAGCCTGTATATTATTTCGCGAGTCACCATGGGTGATAGCACACGGTAATCGCTGGGTTTGTCAAATAATCGAAATAATCTGACAAATGCGTCCAGTAAATCTCCTTGCAGTTTGCCCACTGCAATTGATTGCACACTGGCGTCATTGCGCCCTGGTGAAATGCCCGCTTCAACGCTTACTGAGGCTATCAGTGTCGGATCGAGATCAAGCTTAAGACCCAAAAATGGTTCTTCCGGTGTTGCCGCAACAACCTGGCTTTCGACCGGTACATCTAAAGAACACAGCAGGAAATTGGCTGGATCATATCTAAACCGCTCTTCTCCCATCTGTACTTCTTTGGCACCCTGAGCAATTATGCATATGGAGGGTGAATAGAGACCATGAAAAGGTTGAGTTCGCGCCGTGTGCTTGTAAAAATTCAACCCTTCCGCCATTGCATTGACGCCTTCGTTTACACAGCGCCTGTCCAGAATTTCGGCCAATTCTTTTCTATTTGCTTGATTGCGCCGTTCTTCGGAATTCATGATTTGCTCGTTTCCCATGGCTTTGGAGAATTGTCCAATCATTCTGGACTTTTGTTATAGCTTGTCCGTCTAAACCCAGCATATCATTGAATTGTGGGCTGTGGCAATTGTAATTTTAGCCAAGGAACCTTTTATAAGGAATGCCGGTCCGCCCAGTTATTGACAGTGGGACAAAACACCTGGCCTGATATGCCGGACTTAAGAGTTGGCTCACAAGGCCGCAGATCAATGTGCGGCGAGCACAACCTGAAGGAGTAAAAATGCAAAAACGTAAACTAGGAAATAGCAATTTAGAAGTGTCGGCAATCGGACTTGGCTGTATGGGCATGAGCTTTAGCTATGGTCCACCTAAAGACAAGAAAGAGATGGCTTCGCTGCTGCAGGCAGCTGTTGAGCGAGGTATTACTTTCTTTGATACTGCTGAGGTGTATGGCCCTTATCTTAATGAAGAGCTCGTCGGTGAGGCACTGGCCTCTGTGCGAGACAAGGTAGTGATTGCCACAAAATTTGGATTTGATATTGCTCCCGGTCAGAAATTTCACCCGGTGAGCAGTCGTCCGGAACTCATTAAGAAAGCTGTAGAGGGCTCGCTAAATCGTCTGAAGGTCGATGCCATAGATCTGCTCTATCAACACAGAGTAGATACCAATGTGCCGATTGAAGAAGTGGCAGGTACTGTCAAAGAGCTCATTCAAGAAGGAAAGGTAAAGCACTTCGGAATGTCCGAAGCGGCTGCGCAAACCATCCGTCGTGCCCATGCGGTCCAGCCGGTTACGGCTGTCCAGAGCGAGTATTCATTGTGGTGGCGACGTCCTGAAGAAGAAATATTGCCGATGCTTGAAGAACTCGGAATTGGTTTTGTCCCCTATAGTCCTTTAGGAAAGGGCTATCTGACTGGCAAAATGAATGAGAGCACCACATTCGACAGTTCTGACTTTCGTAGCCTGTTGCCTCGCTTCACTCCGGAAGCACTGAAGGCGAACCAGAAGTTGATTGATTTGCTGGGCGAGATCGCAAAAGAAAAGGATGCGACACCCGCTCAGATCGCGCTTGCCTGGCTGCTGGCTCAAAAACCATGGATTGTGCCGATCCCTGGCACAACCAAACTGAGCCGATTGGAAGAGAACAATGGCGCTCTAGACATCGAACTCACACCTGAAGACCTCCGGGACATCGAAAGTGCGGCGTCGAAAATCACTGTGGAAGGGGCTCGATATCCTGAGAATCTCGAGGCAATGACGTATCGCTAAAGGCCATTGGGTATTAGGGTCGCAGCCAGATAGAAACCGACGAGCTCGCTCATGAGCTGGTCCACCGTATTGGGAGAATTTAAAATGATTAAAACAGCTATCAAGACAAAAGCATACGCAGCTAATCGGTGCGGAGAGGAACTCAAACCCTTAGAGATTCAACGCAGAGAACCGGGAGCGAATGATGTTCTTATCGATATCAAATTCTGCGGAGTATGTCATTCGGATGTGCACCAGGTGAAAGACGAGTGGGGCGGAGCTAGATTTCCAATGGTTCCTGGTCACGAAATCGCAGGAATTGTTGCCAGCATCGGTGAGCAGGTAACGCGGTTCAAGCCGGGTGATCGTGTCGGAGTCGGCTGCATGGTCGATTCATGCAAAGAATGTGATTCTTGCAATGATGGTTTGGAGCAATACTGTGAAAACCGCATGGTGCTCACCTACAATGATTTGGAATTGGATGGAAAAACACCCACGCATGGTGGCTATTCGGATCACATTACTGTGCATGAGCGCTTTGTTGTGCGCATTCCAGACGAGCTTGCACTGGACAAAGCCGCACCCTTGCTGTGTGCCGGCATAACCACATATTCGCCGCTTATGCATTGGCAAGCAGGACCCGGCAAGTCTGTGGCAGTTGTCGGTCTGGGCGGACTCGGGCACATGGCCGTGAAGTTGGCAAATGCCATGGGAGCAAACGTTACCGCAATAAGCAGAAGTCTGAACAAAAAGACTGACGCAGAAGCAATGGGAGCTAAAGATTATCTCGCAACGTCGGATCCTTCATCGGTCGAAAAAGCGCAGGAAAGATTTGATTTGATCATCAATACAGTATCGTCCGCCGCCGACATGAATACTTATCTGGGGATGTTGAAGCGTGACGGCGTGATGGTTTTGGTGGGTGCACCGAATGAACCTTTGCCGGTCCAGGCCTTTAGCTTAATTCCAAAACGTCGATCGCTGGCTGGTTCCACCATTGGTGGCATACGTGAAACTCAAGAAATGCTCGACTTTTGTGGACAGCACAATATTGGAGCCGATATTGAAATCATATCGATAGACAAAATCAACGAGGCATATGAACGTTTGCTGAAGAGCGACGTGCGCTATCGTTTTGTCATCGATATCGCATCGCTTCAATAAAACGCTCAAAGGAGGTCAAAAAGATGAGTAAATGGTCTAAGGATGAGCTGCGCAATATTGCTGCCGCCGATGATTTGCACATCTCACCTTTCCGTGAGGATGGAAAAACATATGGCACCCCAACTTGGATTTGGTCCGTTGCAGTCGGTGACTCAATTTACGTGCGCCCTTACAATGGGAAGAAGTCGCGCTGGTTTCAAGCTGCAGTGGCACAAAAAAAGGGAAGAATCATTGCCGCCGGCATGACCAGGGAAGTCGACTTCGAACAGGTGACTGGATCCATTAATGAACTTGTCGATGATGCCTATCGCGCCAAGTACGGTAGCAGCCCATACGTGGCCACGATGATCGGAGAACCTGTCCGCTCAGTCACCGTCAAAATCATGCCGCAGTAGCGCTATTTCACTTTCATCATTTTCCCGGCAATACGCTGCTGCAAGATATTGAGGCGCGATGTACTTTCGAAAATGACTTTTGCAAAATCATTTTGTGCCGGCACGTCCATGCGATTTCTACTCGTGTTTGCGTTTTCCATTGATGAATGAATGAGTTTTGCGGTATTGGCAATCTCTTCGATTTCTTCGCGGCAATTTGACGCAAATTGATCGCAAAACTTGTGCTCCAGTCCCTCAATCATTCGCAGTTGCTGTGCAAGTATTGAAGGGAGCATCGCGCTGTGCTGGACGACCTGATAGATTACCGTATCGCTGTTTTGGCTGGATGCGCTCTCGTGCAAAAGCTTGTGAGCTTGCTCTATTGCAATCGTTGCTCGTTTGATTTGATCTTTGAGCTCAGAAAGAGACTGCCCCTGCGATTCATTTTCCCAGAGAAACAAATTCAGGTCGATGCTATCGTCATTTCTGAAGACGACGCCTTCTTGCTCTAGAAGAATTCGCTGCAGATTTTCCGGACGCCCATCGTCAGAGAGCGTTCCAGCTTCCAGCTGCGTACTCAGCTTCCCTTTTGAATTTATTACTCTGTGCCACGGTACATTGTCCGAAGTGTATTCGCTTTCACCCTTTGAGCTGCCCAGCGCCTTCATCGCCCAGCCCACAGCGGCTGCGCTCAATCTCTTATTCATTCGCTTTGAGATCAGACCATATGTATATACTTTGCCATGTGGAATCTCCCTGGCAATTTCATAGACGTGTTCGAACGGGCTCAGATTTCTCTTTTCTTGCTTTTTCTTTCGAACAACCATTACTCACCGTTATGTTTGCGTTCTCGAGCCAGTATAAGATCAAGTTCGCCGTTTTAAAAGTTCTAGTTCATCAAGAGTACGAGGCCAGTCATTCTTTAGCACTCGCGAAAGACCGCGATCGGCGAGAAGTTTTCCGCCCGTCTGGCAGCGTGCACAATAATTGGTTTCATTGTCGGCATAGCGAATACGTTGTATTGGCGCACCGCATCGCGGACATGGTTTTCCATAGCGGCCATGAACGCTCATTGCCTCGCGGAAAGCAGTCACCTTCTCCGGGAAAGAGTTTTCCGCTTCAGTTCCCAGCCTGTCGATCCACAGCGTAAGGGTGTCGCGCGTTGCAGTAAATAGTCGCTGCCATTCTTCATCGGTTAGTTTTTGGGTAAGAGCGATCGGCGACAGCTGTGCCGCGTGCAGAATTTCATCAGAATAGGCATTGCCGATCCCGCTCACGATGCGCGGATCCGTGAGACTTCTCTTGAGGGTTCGATTCTCAGAACTGAGCGCATTGCGAAATGAATTGACATCGCAATCGAAAATCTCGATTCCACCAGGATCAATTAGTTTCAGCGATTCTTTTCCTTTAAATAGATGCAGGGATGCTCGGTGTTTCGACCCGGCCTCGGTGAGTACGAGTGAACCATCTTTGAAGTCGAACGCCGCGAGGTTTTGACGGACAGATAGTTTTGCTCCTGCCTGTCTCCAATGCAATCTACCTGCGATCATAAGATGAAGAACCAGCCAGAAATCGTCTTCAAATCCAAAGACAATGCGCTTGCCTACACGTCGCAATTCGCGCACAGCTCGACCGTGCAACTCCTCAATCGGTGGTTCTGCAGTACGAAGGAGAAATGCGCTCGCTAAACGAATTAGCACTATAGGCTGATCAATGACTCGCGCTTCCAGGGCGTGCATATATGCGAGGATATCGGGTAGTTCTGGCATAGTTCAAGCGGTCTGAGGCGAATCCAGGCTGCCTACTGAAGTATACATTGAGAAGTTGACGCCCTCCGCTCCCCTTTCTGTACGCAGTGAAGGCCGCTAAACGGCGTATAATTCCCTGGAATGATGTCAGGTGTTCGGCAGATAAGTCGTGCGGACTATGTTTTGTCGCCAATGATTCGACATAATGTACGCACAGCTCAGACGACTAGAGGAAATAATATGAAACTTGTTGTGGCTATAGATGGCGAACAAAGTGCTCAGACAGCACTGGAGCACATCTTGAAAGAAAAATATGCAAGCGATACGGAAATGCACCTGATTCATGTGATTGTGCCTGGCTTTGCCGATGCGCCGAATGAAGGCATTCCGGATGTCGTTGCCATTGAGAAGAAGGAAGAGCAAGCTGTGCTCGACAATATGGCGCGCAAGCTGAAGGAGTCGCTCAATATCAACGCCAGCCTCGAAATCCTGGAAGGAGAGACCGCCCAGGTTATCTCGCATGCTTGCAAGCAATTCGATGCCGATGAAGTGATCGTGCCCAGCCATGCGCGTCATGGGTTTAGCCGCTTATGGTTCGGCAGTGTGGCGGAAGAAATCGTAGGCGCCGCGCCCTGCACAGTTATGGTGCTCAAGATGCCGCAAGACAAAGCGGTTTCCTCTCGGTGAAGAATTCGCCACCATTGAGTTCAGCGTAAGCCTTTCAGTTTTTCCTGTTCGTCTTTTCCCTGAGAATCGAAGGCGAATAGTAAGAAAGCCAGAATTGCAAAACCTGCCCCGACAAGAAAGGTAGCTTGAGGCGAAATCCTGTCCCAGAGCCAGCCAGCAAGCAGGCTGGCCGGCAGTAAGCCCAATCCGACTGAAAGGCTGAGCAGTCCGAAGGCGGTACCGCGCATCTCTTTAGGCACGCGATCCGCTACGATTGAAAGTAATGTGCCCTGGCTGAAGCCGAGATACAAGCCGTAGAATGCCATCAAGACCCAAATGTGCCAGGCATGAGATGCGAAAGCCAGACCGGCATAAACGCAAGCATAAATCGCAAATGATACCAATAGTAGTGCCTTTCTTCCAAGCTTGTCCGACAGGTATCCAGCCGGATATGCGCTCAATGAGTAGGTGACATTCATTACAACCAGGCACATGGGTACAATGTTGGTAGCAATGCCGACTGTTTTGGCCTTCAAGAGTATGAAAGCATCAGATGAATTTCCCAGTGTGAAAAGCAGAGAAACAAAAAACACGAACCAAAATCCAGGTCCCAGAGATTTGATCGACTCCAGGCGCAGTGGGGTTGCCGCCTTATCGGATTGTGTCTTATTGGCGGCAGGCTCTTTGATTCCACAGGCAAGAACCGCAACGGCGATGATGGCTGGAATCAAGGATAGCCAAAAGACGGCTCTAAAGTTGCTTGCCGTCGCAGTCATCACTGCAACAGCCGCTAATGGTCCAGCAAAGGCGCCTATGCTGTCCAGGGACTGACGAAGTCCATATGCGGCTCCGCGTTCAGCCGGGTCGGTGACATCGGCAACCAGCGCGTCCCTGGGTGCTCCCCGAATTCCTTTACCGACTCGGTCGAGACATCTGGCTGCCAGTGCGACCAGTGGATTTCCGGCCAGCGCAAACAATGGTTTGACCGCAGTGGACAAACCATAGCCCAGCAGGATCAGGGGCTTTCGCCGTCTCATTCGGTCGCTCAACGCACCGGAGAAAAGTTTGAGACAAGCAGCAATTGTCTCGCCAAGACCGTCAATCATTCCGATCGTAAACGCGCTGGCGCCAAGTGTCGTTGAAAGAAAGAGGGGCAAAACAGAATGGATCATCTCGGAGCTGACATCTGTCAGCAGGCTGGCAATGCCGAGAATCCAAACTGTGGGTGCAATGCCTTTCAACCAGGGATTATGCACTTTCACTCCTTGATTGATTTGACGGGGAGAAACCCTTTGCTGCTTTGAGTCAGTTTAAACAGTGTCGGTGAGACAACAAGTGTAATCATGGTCGACAGTGATAGACCGCCTATTACTGCAATTGCCAGAGGCTTTTGCAACTCAGCGCCGGAACCTATTCCAAACGCCAATGGGAAGAGACCTAGCAGGGTGCATATGGTGGTCATCATGATCGGACGCAGCCGTTCTTTAACAGCCAGGAGCAATGCATCTTTTGTTTCAGAGCCTTCTTTCTGGTGCTGTTCTGCCTTTGTGAGCAAAATGATGCCGTTTTTCACTACCAACCCGACTAGAAGAATCACGCCCATGAATGACGAAATATTCAAAGGCGTACGCGTAATCCAGAGTCCACCGAAAACGCCAAACAAGGAAAGGGGAATGGCAACGAGGATTGGAACGGGCGTTAGAAGCGAATGGAATTGTATGACTAAGACAAGATAAACTAACAAAACTGCCAGACTCAGCACTAGCGAAAGATTGAGAAATGCTGTCTGTTGGCTGGCCCACTGTCCGCCATATGCGATGTAATAATCGGGGGGCATCTTTAATTTCGACATCCGTGCTTGTACTTCATCCATCGCGCTGCCCAGATCGCGCCCTTCCAGGTGCGCTGTAACCAGTCCCATTCTGGCGAGGTTCTCTCTCCTTATCTCCAGGGTTCCGGACTTAAGATCAATGGATGCCAGTGCTTTCAGCGGCAGAGCACTGCCTGCGGTGTTGAAGATTGGCATCGAATCTGGGCTCTCACTATACTGCGCTCTAATGGAGTCTGTGTAACGAACGCGAACGGGGATGAGCTTTTCTTGTTCTCTTACATTGGTTGCGTTTTGGCCAAGCAAAGCTGTTTGTATTTGCAAAAGTATGTCCGAAACCGTTAGCCCAAAGCGGCCTGCTGCAATTGGATCAACTCTTATCGTGCGTTCCGTCGCGCTGGGCCTTACGTGAGTGTTGATATCCACCACTCCACGGATATCTTTGAGCGCTGCTCCCACTTCCGTGGACAGACTTTTGAGTATCGACTCATCATTGCCGTAGATTTTTATAGCAACAGGCGCTGGGGAATCTGCAAGATCATTTATCAAGTCCTGAAGGATTTGAGTGAGTTCGATGTCGATGCCAGGCATTCGTTGATCCAGCTTTTCCCGCACGGCTGACATCACCTCTTGGGTGCTGCGATGCCGTTGGGAAAGCGGACGCAAGCGTATCAAAATATCTCCTTTGCTCGTTTCCGAATTGGCGATTGCCAACCTGGCTCCTGTACGCCGTGACCAACTTTGCACCTCAGGAATTTCCTTTACGACGTCTTCAATCTTGGAAGCAATTTGATCGGTGTCGGTAAGGGAAGTGCCAGGAGGCGCATAATAATCGAGGACAAAGCTTCCCTCATCAATATCCGGCATGAATCCTCGCTCAAGCTGACCAGCGATCGGAAAGAGCGATGCCAGCATAATCAGGCAAGCGACTACGATGATACGAGGCTTCGACAGACTTTGCCTGACGACTTTATTGAGGGAATGTATGGGCGAGGAAATTTGCGCTTCTTCCTGAACAGCATGGGCAGCCAACGGAGGGGCAATGAGAAATTTACGACACATGACTGGGGTTAGTGTCAATGCGAGAAGCAGTGATACCACAACCGATGTGGTCAGCGTGAAACAAAAGGCCATGAAAAACTGACCCACCACCCCTTCCAATAGGCCAAGCGGCGCGAACACAACAATTGTCGTGATTGTCGAGCTGATCACAGCGGCGGAAAGTTCATTCACAGCTTTCTGCGTAGCGGCATCCGGATCAAGCCCAGTTTGCATGTTGTGAAAAATTCCTTCGATCATGACGATGGCATCATCGATAATCAGTCCGACGGCCACAGCCAATCCACCCAGACTCATTAGATTGAGGGTCTGACGCCCGATTGCCATGATACCGAATGTGATGCAGGCAGTAACAGGGATGGTGATGGCGGCAATTAGCGTGCTTCGCCAGTCCCGAAGAAAGGCAAAAATAACCACAAAAATTAGAAGGATGCCTATCCCGATTGCATCTCTCAGGTTGTCTATAGAGGCTGATACCAGTTGGGCCAGGTCGTAAACTGGTTCTATTTTCACACCAGCCGGCAACTGCCGGCGAATAAGAGGTATCTCTTTATTGACGGCTTTTGCAATTTCGAGGAGATTGCCCGTCGGCTGTTTGATTACGCTGATTAAAACGGCACGCTTACCGCTGCCGGAGAAGGCGGTCAAAAGATCATTGGTGCCGTTGCGCACTGTACCGATTTGCCCGAGCGTAATCGGGGTGCCACCGCGGCTGGTGACGACGATGTTCTTGAGCTGGTCTGCTGTAAAAAGTTCTCCGGTGCCCATTATTAAGGCTTGCTGTCGATCCTGTGCGCTGCGTCCGACTACAGAGACTTGATTGGTAAGCTGAACGGCTGCCACCACCTGTGAAAGACTGAGGTGCAGTGCAGATAAACTCTCAGGATTGACTTCCACGGAGAATTCTCTGCTTTCAGCGCTTTGGGTTTTGACTTGCGCAACGCCAGGCACCTGCAGCAATCGTGGTCGGATCTGGTAAACAGCAAGTTCGTTTAACTGGGGCAAGGGAATGTTGTCGGCAATTAGGTTATAACTCAGTACCGGAAAGACCGATGGCATCAAACGTTCGATCGTCAGATTGGAGTTGGGCGGGAAAGTTGCACGCAGTTCGCCGACACGCCCACGCACTTGTTGAAGAGCGAGCTCTATGTCGGTATCATTGGAAAACATTACCGAGACTTCAACCGTGCCGCGCAGTGTCTGCGTTCGCACCTGCCGGAAGCCGGGGATTTTACTGACCGATTCTTCTATCGGCCGCGTAACACTGGGTAAAAGCAGTTGAGCCGCGCTGTCGCCTGATTCGACAAGAACGACTACGCGTGGAAAAGTCACTTCCGGATAGATTCCGCTGGCCAAAGAGTTCAGACCCAGCAACCCAGCCACAACCGCGATCGCAAGGCTCAAATATATAGCGCGGCTTTGCTGCTTGAGGAATTTGTTGAAGGACTCGGCTATCACTTACCCGCCACCTTTGTTCCATCAGGCAGCTCGTAGTTGATGTTGGTGGTCACTCTGTCGCCCTGGCGCAGGCCTTTCTTTATTTCCACTTTGTTGCCGTCGATAATGCCTGTTTCAACCACAGTCGGCTTGCTTTGCTGTTCGACAATCAAATTCACCACCTGGCGCTTGGGATTGTCAGCCGACCCAATCAGGCTCTCTTTTGGAATCACAATTGCAGAATGTTTCTCGATGGTGATGCGTGCTTTGACTACCATGCCAAATTTCAATCTAAGATCTGAATTGGCAACCTCAATTTGCACGGGCACTGTATTGGTTACAGGATCGAGTTTCATGCCCACTTTCACCAGATGTCCCACAAGATTCAGATTACTGTCCGGCGGCAATATCTGCACCTCTTGTCCCGGCGCCAATCTCTCGTTATAGCCAACCGGAAGGTTTGCCTGCACGTATACGACCGTGGGATCGACAACGAGTAATGCCGGCGTTGTTGGCCCGGCTTGCTCTCCTACATCCAGATAACGTTCGGCCACCACGCCTTTAATGGGCGAACTCAACTGAGTCAAAGTGAGCGTTGCTTGCGATTGTTCAAGCATGCCGGCAGCCTGATCCGCCAGAGCTTTTGCGACTTCACGGTCTTCCGGTCTGGGCCCCCTCATGACCATAGACAAGTTGGCCTGAGCGGATTTCATCTGAGACAATGCCACGCGCTCCTGGCTTACCGCCAGATCGTAGTCCCGCCCAGCTGAGATTTCTTGCTCATAAAGCTTCTGCATTCGATTTTTGTTCTGTTCGGCATTCAAAGCATTGGCGCGTGCTACTTCCAACGCCGCTTTTGCTTGTTCTATTTCTTGCGGTCGGGATCCGTGTTGAGCTTTGCTCCAGTTTGCCTCAGCCAAGCTGAAGGCGGCATGGTTCTGGTGCAGCTGCGCTCTTTGAATGGAATCCTGCAAGCGAGCGACGACTTCCCCCTTATTAACCCAGTCACCAACGTGGGGGCCAACATAGGCAAGCACTCCCGGAATCAACGATGTGACATGGGCACTTCTGTTCGGCTCTGCTATGACCGGACCGGATAGTTCCACGACATCTGTGACGATTTGTCTTTGAGCCTCAGTTGTCTGTACGGTGATCAATTCAGCTGAATCACTATCTGATGCCGGTTTTTGGCAGCCGCTAATAAGCAGCAAGCTGATTAAGCCGGCTGTCCATCTGATGGATCTGTTCAATCTCACCTTCACTATTGCGATTGTCCTCCGCTCATCATGTCAGAAATGACTGGGCGACCAACCGCTCTCTCCATCTCGACCAGAGATTGAAAGTAGCGTGTTGCGGTCTGCAGGAAGTTGAGGCGAGCTGCCAGAGCTGTTTGTTGTGCTGTAATCGCCGCCGTCAAGTCGAGGACTCCTTGCCTGTATCCAGTTTCACTCATGGATAGAATTCTCGCCTGCCTTGGCAGGCTTTCGTTGAAAAGTATGTCCATCTGCCGCTCTGCGGCATAGGCATTGCTGTATGACAGGTTGACTTCCTGGCGGACCTGGTTGAGAAGTGCAATGCGTTGCTGCTGCAGTTGTCTTGCCGCTGCTTGGGCGGTGGCTAGTATTCCCTGTCCATGATCATTTACAGTGATCGGAACTGTGGCCAGCCACACTGGTTTGTTCAAGACATGGCTGCCCCAGTAGTTGTGAGCGTCTTGAGCGCTCACTTGCGGCACTGAACTCATGCCCATTCCTGTTTGAAGGTCAGGCCATCGAAAGGACCGTGCTAACTTCATGCGCGATTCTTGCACGGAGAGGTCGGCAGTATTCTGGCGGAATTCCGGTCGGGATTTTTGGGCCTCTTCTATCAACGAAGCAAAGGCCGGAATTCGTGCCGATAGCTTTCCCAGCTGCAGGAATTCTGGCAGAAAAATATCGATTGCTCGCTCGGGCTGTCTGGCCAAAACCAGATTTAGTTGACGAGACGCTTGCTGCACACGTACCTGTACCGGTGCAAGTTGTGATTTCGCATCGGCGACCGCTGCTTCGGCACGCAGGACTTCCAAACCTGATGCATCACGAGCCTCGAGACGTGCCTGTGTCGTTTTTAACAGCCGTTCAGTAGTGGCGACATAGTCCTCCATGACCACCAGAGCCTGCCTAGCAACCGCCAGCTCAAAGAAAGCTGATTCAGTGTCCTGCCTGATTTTCCAAGCCATGGTTCGGATGGTGGCATTGGTTGAGTCGATAAGCCGCTTTGCCACTTCGATGCGGCGCTGTCGTTTTAAACCAAGCTGAGTGGTAGTCGTGAACACGAAGAAGCGATAGGTTACCTCGGCAGGAGCGATTTCGGTCTGGTAATAAGGATTCACTCGTATTTTCGCCTGAACGATACCAGCCTCCGCCACTGGTCTTTGCGCTATCGTCGCTGCTAGAGTCGGGTTTGCATTATAAGCCTCGTCAAGCGCGCCATCGAGAGTGAGTTTGGCGGACGGTTGCGCGGAATTGATGGCCGGACTCTGCGGCAGAGGCGGACGCAGATCTTCAAGTGGCAGAGCCGGGCGAGTATCTTCAACAGCCAGCACAAAAGGAGAGCCAACGCACCATAGGGCAATGACTGCGATTACGTTGACTAATCCACGTTCCATTCGTCCAACTATTTGCATTTGCCGAAATTGAGACCGACTCGGGCGAAAAGAGATCTGTTTGGCACGAATGGTACTGCTGTCCACTACAAATACTTATGGGAGTACCGGAATTCGGTTCAGTTTAGCAATTTCTGGTAAAGGAACGGTCAAACCGTCAGTAGATGCACTATTTGGCGCTCATGACAATTCTGTGCACCCACTGCTGACAACGGTGCTATTGCGACCGATCAACATTGCACCTTTGGTGCCACTCGAACGAAAATTTGAAGTATATTGAGGCAGCTGGAATGTTGACTGATTTTGAGAGTAGTATTTAATTTTTGGTGAGAAAAGCCTGATGCCTACACGTCTTTCACATTTTACACTGAATAAGTGTGTGGTTTTTGCCCTATTGGGTGGATTTGCTCTATTGCTGCTCGATATTCGGGTCGAACACAACGATGTGATCAAAGAAACCTGGCGTGCCTGGATTCCACTCATCTACTCATTAGTAATGGTTGTATTAATACCAATCGGACTGGCTTTCTGGCAGAAGGGTGGTAGAAAACTGCTGTTGTTCAGTTTTGCAGCAGCGGCCGTCGTCGGAATGCTGGGTTTCTGGTTTCATAGCCATGGTAAGCCGATCAAAGCTCTGTCGAGAGTGGCTTCAATATGGGTGCAATTGCCCGCACTCTCTGATTCGGAAGAAAAACATAAGCGTAAAGGCAAGGGAAAGCGAAAGGACTCCGGCGATCAGGCTCAAGTTTCAGAGAAAGAAGCAGAGCCTCAGGATGCAGAGAAAGAAGCAGAGCCTCAGGATGCGGAGAAAGAAGGAGAGCGTCAAGAGGCAGAAAAGGAAACAGAGCGCAAGGATACAGGACCCACACCACCGTTATTAGCCCCTCTTGGGTTTGTCGGCCTGGGGTTAATCGGCGTGCTTGTCTGCCTTGCGGCTTTTCAATTCGATGCCGGACCGGCCAAGAAGGAGTGAGGGGAGATTCAGATGTTAACAATTGAACCTGGGAACTAACCATTATTCCTTCAGTCACTAGCGTGAGAGTATGCGTTATTGACTCAGTTGGTTTTCCATGTCATTTCGTCCATCAAAGAAGCTGGTATCGGCCAGAAAATCCATAGCGCAGCGGCGCCTGTGATGCCTGTGGCAAGAATTCTCCGCACCGCACCGGCGGCGAACATTGCAGAATGGTTAGCTCCGCTTGGGCTGTGTGTGAGGTTGCTTTTCCATACGCTCAGCTTTGATTCCTTGCAATCATTGCGTTTTGCGGAATTTCAAACATATTGCCAGCGGTTGGGCAAAAGATCGTTTCATTTCGTCACTCTTGCTTCTACGTTCGTGGCAATTTCCCTGACGATTGAATGCGTGATCGAGTTGCAAAAATACCGAGCCGAGGATTTCTCTGGCGCGGTTATTGCCATTGGACTGCTGCGTGAACTTGGTCCGTTGACGATTAGCTTAGCCTGGTGTGCGCATGTAGCTGCTTTTATGAGTGAGGAAGCCGTGAGTTACGGCGATGTCTCAGATCGAGAATTCGCCGCCAGATTCATCTGTCCCCGGTATCTTGCGGCGCTGGCTATGTCGGTGCCACTGGGAGCCTATGGCTTGATCTTTGGTTTCGTCACGGCAGCTCTTGTAGCGCCATTACTTGGTGTCAATTCCACTAGCGATTTTCTTGAGTCATCCAAGCAAGGTATTCAAAACAAAGATCTGTTTATTTACTTTATCAAGCTCATTGTCATAAATCCTACTATTGGTGTGTTTGCAGGATGTGCAGCCGGCAGACTTGCTTCTAGAAATGTTTTCGTGCCCGTCGGCGCAAATGCTGTAACAGCTACCTTTCTGGTCGGTTACATTGCCAACGCGATGGTCACATTCGCGGCCTATGTTGGTTGATTGAAATGATACAAAACCTCCAGTCCCCTAAAACAGCAGATATCAGAGACCCTGCCTCTGAGCCGATTGATACAGCGCTGGGAATTTTTTCGGCATTGTCCTTGATCTTACTTTTATGGGGATTCTGTTGGCTGAAGGAGTACTCTCCCTGGCGTCCGCCGCAGTGCATAAATGTCATTTTTACTGATATCGCCGGATTAAATGATAATGCCAGTGTCAATGTAGATGGCGTCCGCATTGGCATGGTTGATAAAGTCGAGTGGCAAAGCGAGCATCGTGTACTGGTGCGCTTGAGAATCAGCTCCACGAAAGTCGTCGTTCCACAAGGCTCCAAATTCGAAATTCTCACAAATGGAATTATCGGTGCAAAATACATTCAGATCGATTTGCCGCATGTTCAAGCGGGAATTGCGGCGCTGCCTGCTATCGATGAAAAAATGGAAGTGCATGGAGAGCCACCAATTCGTCCAGAATTGGCAGTGAATAAATTGGCTATAACTCTCAGCAATATCGATGTGAATGAAGTGGGGCGAAACTTTACCGCAGATAGGAGGAGACTGGTACGAGCCGCCGATCAGTTAGCGCTTCTGGCGGAGAAGACGATGCCTCTGGTCGACCGCGGTCTGCCTCTGGAAAACAACCTGATTGTTTTGAGCACAGATCTTCGAAGAGCGTCCAAAAAGATTGGCGAGATTATGGATAATCCAAAATTCTCCTCAGATCTAAAATCAACCGCCCAGAGTGCTAAAGAAACGGCTCAGAGTCTTGAATCGGCCATGAAAGGGCTGGACTCGACGCTGTCTGACAAACCTCTCCGGCAAGATTTGCTGCAAGCATTCGATCAGTTGCATCAATCAACCATTAACATAGAGAAATCTCTAGATTCGCTGAAACAAATTACCGGCGATAAGGACTTACGCTCAGACATCAAACAAACACTTGCAGAGTTGCACTCGACGCTGCAGAAGACCGATGAAATTATGAACAAACCCAAAGTCTCAGATGCAAGATCAACCTTGCAGACAGCTAGAGACTTGATAGAGCATTTTGATCTCGCTTGTCAGCAAATGAATCAAATCCTCAATAAGAGAAGTCCGATTATGCACTTGCTGATGGGGCGGCCGGGCAAGATTGAGCAAAATAAACCAATGGACCATAAAAAATAAACAGTAATCGGGAGACCACAATGTCATTTATGTCGAAATACGCACTGGTGATTGCACTAGGTGCAATGATCTGCTTACCATCAGTTTGTTTTTCTGATGAACCTTTGACTGCATCCCAACCAACAAAAAAGCAGGCCGGCACAGGTGGCATCAGAGGCTGGCTCTTCAAGCCGGTAATTATTCTGCAGCAAGAAGTTGTTCGCCTGGAAGAACATATCAATAAATTGTCCGAGCCAATTTCCCGCTTGCGTCCGGAATTGGACGGACTTGAAAAAGCAATGTCCGGCGTTCAGCAGCACACCACAGACCTTCAGTCCCAAGTGGCAGATCTGCAGGGAGTGGTTTCTGGCACTCTGAAAGAATTGGTTAGTTTGCAGCGTGATCTAAATACGCAGCGCGACACCATACGAAATTTGGAGGGCCCGGTAGCAGCACTAAAGCAACCTATTGTAATGTTGCGCGGTCCCATGATTGGCCTGCGTCAGCCTCTCAATTCTGTGGATGCTCATATCAGGGCCCTGGCGCGACCGCTTGCTGAACTGAAAGAACCCCTGTCTATGCTATACGGTCCCGTAGCGGCAATAAAGCTGCCATTGCAAGGTGTAGATGCACGGCTGGACGCCTTGAATGTGCGCATTGGAAAATTGGATCCGCGCTTTGCCGAATTAAATACGCGTTTTGAGGTTTTGGGCAAACAGTTGGACAGTCTGCACCAGGTTGTGATGCTTGCACTGATCTCAATGCTGGTGGCAATTCCAATCATGGCTGTTCTGACAATTCTCCTGATTATCTCCTCCCGGAAAAGCAACTTGTCTCAGTTGTCACCTGCATACAGAGAGCAGGACAAGGCTCGACTTGCCGCTGCGGCACACGAAGGAAGATGAATGGAGGGGACCTTTTTTGTTTTGTCCCAATAAAAAGACCCAGCACCTTCCATTGGTTGACCGGTGCTGGGTGAGATTGGTTTGCACCTCTCTCGTTGCTTGGGAAGACCCCATGTTTTGCCGAAAGTTCCCACTTTTGTCAGGCATTTCAAAACTTCATGCCCCCTCGAGATTGGTTCCTCCCGAAAGGCAATTCAGGCATAGCCATTCAGTCGTTACCGAATGAAGTTGAATATCAACTGAATCTATTTATATGGATTAGGGACCTTTTGGTTCCGAATAGAGTCTCACCTGGCAGGTTAGTCAAAAAGTGCAGGGCAATTCGCAGATTAAACGTGCGCAGCTCAATTTAATTCGAACCCGTGGTGATTTGCCGATTCACACGTTGGCATGATTAGTTCTCTAGAGGGCAACTGATGAGAAACAGCAAAAGGCAACTTAATACGGATGCCACAATGGTGAGCATCTTGCAGGCAAATGCGGTGCAAGTCTTTGAAGAGAATGATGACAATGTGCCCAGTAATGAAGAAAAGGCTTTATCTTCAGGAGCTCCGATGTATAGCCGCAGGATGCGTGTAGACGAGAATGGATATCTGACTACCAAAAGTTTGGTTCGCAGCAAACGACGCCAATAACTCCGATGATCGAAGACAAAAATTCAGTTAATTCAAGAAAGGTGAGAGAAAAGATGAGTAAATCAGTGGGCATTGATCTAGGCACAACAAATTCCGTGGTAGCAGTTATTGAAGCTGGGTCACCGATTGTGATTGCGAACAGCGATGGACATCGGACCACTCCTTCTGTGGTAGCTATTTCCAAGACTGGAGAGCGGTTAGTTGGGCAATTGGCAAGGCGTCAAGCTGTGCTTAATCCAATGAATACCGTCTCTTCTATCAAGAGATTCATAGGAAGAAGGTTTGATGAAGTAGAGACCGAGCGCAATATGGTTTCTTACACAGTCAAAAGCGGAGATGACGGTGGGTGCAAGGTAATCATAGACAGAAAAGAATATACTCCTGAAGAGATTTCAGCTATGGTTCTGCGCAAGCTAAAAGAAGATGCCGAAAGATATTTGGGTGAGAAGGTTACCAGTGCCGTGATAACAGTGCCCGCTTATTTCAACGACTCACAGCGTCAATCTACAAAGAACGCCGGTGCTATCGCCGGGCTGGAAGTCTTGCGCATAATCAATGAACCTACGGCAGCCGCACTTGCGTATGGAATAGACAAGAAAAAAGATGAAATCGTGATGGTGTTCGACCTTGGTGGAGGCACCTTCGACGTTTCGATTCTCGAAGTCGGAGAAGGTATCTTTGAAGTCAAGTCAACCTCAGGTGACACACACCTCGGTGGGGATGATTTTGACCATACACTCGTCAATTACCTCGCCGATCAATTCAAGAGCCAAGAAGGTGTAGATTTGCGTAAGGATCCCCAGGCGCTGCAGCGTCTTTCTGAGGCGGCCGAGCGAGCCAAGATTGAGCTGTCTTCCTTACCGGAAGCGACGGTATCCATACCGTTTGTGACAGCAACGGCCACTGGACCTAAGCACCTCGACCTGAAATTAACCCGCGCCAAATTCAATGAGCTTACGCACAGCCTGATTGAAAGATGCCGCAAGCCAGTCGAGCGAGCCCTAAAGGATGCCGGTTTGAGCTACGGACAGATTGATGAGGTTGTATTGGTGGGTGGGTCCACTAGAATTCCTGCTGTGCAAGAGCTAGTTAAGAGTATGACAGGGGGGAAAGAGCCGAATCAAAGCGTCAATCCTGACGAAGTGGTGGCCGTAGGAGCAGCAATTCAGGCTGGTATCCTGGGCGGTGAGGTTTCGAATGTCGTACTGTTGGATGTAACGCCGCTCTCTCTGGGCATTGAAACAATGGGAGGCGTGTTCACCAAATTAGTGGAGCGCAACACTACAATTCCCACCCACAAGTCACAGATTTTCTCGACAGCTGAAGACAACCAACCGGGAGTTGAAATTCTGGTCTTCCAGGGTGAACGCCAGATGGCCAGGGATAATAAGTCACTTGGCAATTTCAAATTAGAAGGCATCCAACCGGCACCACGTGGTTTGCCGAAGATTGAAGTGTCTTTCGATATTGATGCCAATGGCATTGTCAACGTGGCAGCAAAAGATGAAACAACCGGTAAGGTGCAGAAGATCACAATCTCCGCCAGTACAAATTTGACGAAGGATGATATAGATCGTCTCGTCAAGGAATCAACGCAGCACGCTTCGTCAGATCGCAAGTCCAGAGAGGAAGCCGATACTCGCAATGAAGCTGATCAGGCTTGCTACTTGATCGAACATCAGCTTAAAGAAGGTGGCACAAATGTTCGAGAAACAAATCGCTCAAGGGCTCAGATGCTGATCGCCGAATTGCGAAAAAAGCTTGAGCGACGTGAAAGCATGGATGAACTCAAGAAGTCTATTGCAGAACTGCGAGGATTGCTCGAAATGATTCAGCAGGATGTCGCTGCTCCGGCATCTGAGGGACAAGCGAGTAACTCAAGTCGGGAGACGAATGCCGATGATGACATCATTGATGCTGAAGTCACGGCTGCGTAAATCCAATCGAATGGACTAACTGATGATTAACCCGATTTTGCTTTGTGTTTCAAACACCGGTGGTGGTCATCGAAGTGCGGCCCTTGCAATTCGCAACGCAATAGACGAGCTTGTTGCAAAAGATCGGTTTAGAGGCAGACCTTGTGAGGTAATAATTGTCGACGTAGTCGAGAACAGCCATTTTATAAACAGGCTATTCGTAGCTGTATATAATTTCTTGCTCCGTTATCGACAGGGATGGATGAAATACTATTTCAGTCTTATTGAACACTTCAAACCAAACGATTCTGCAGTTGGATATTGGTTGGCTTCCGGATATCTGGAAAGCTTATTGCGCAGAGTCAATCCTGCGATTGTTGTCTCGATTCATCCGATGGCGAACCACTATCTCGCACGCGCATTGGAGACCATTAAACTTCCGCACCAACCAAAGCTGATTGAAGTGGTCCTCGATCCGAATTCTGAGTTGTGGGTTGGATGGGCTTGTCGCGAGGCTAATCTTATCATTGCGCCCAATGATCTCGTAAAACAGCGCTTGCTCTCACTAGGCATTGATTCGTCGCGGATTGTGACAATCGGTATGCCTGTTGATCCTCAGTTCTTACGTCCGGCATTACATACCCGTGATGAATTTCTTAAGAAGCTAAATCTCAAACCAAATCTGGTCACTGTTTGCTTGACGGCCGGCTGGGCCGGCGGCGGTAATTGCCTGGAGATATATAGTGCACTGTCTCAGGTTCGCAAACCCATTCAGGCATTAGTAGTTTGTGGCAATAATGAAAAATTGTACGCGCAGATCAAAGAAAAAGCGCAAAGGATGTCTTTCCAGACGGCTGTAGTACCGGAATTACAATCACTATCTGATGCCATGAACGCGTGCGACCTTTTGGTGACAAAAGCAGGCGGGCTTACCACTTTTGAAGCCGTAGCCCGGCGTCTGCTCATGGCTATCGACATGCTCACCGAACCAATGCCTCAGGAGTCAGGAACTGCTGCGATACTCATTGATGCTGGTCTAGCTAAACCGATCAATCATCCGTCCGACATTGTCGCTATTGTCGAATCGCTAGAGCACATTGAAAATAGAAATCTGCTACCTTTGCCGATCGTACATAATCTAGATCGCACCGATGCCGTCTATGAAATAGCTAAAATTATCTTGTCCAATTGTTATGTTGACCGTGAGCCGCTAATGCTCAAGGCTACGGCAAAAATACTAGACGATAAAAGAGGTGGATCCCATGGGTGAACATACAGATTTCGTACTTGAACGGGCATTGGACTTGGCGTGTAAAGAGCTGGCATTTTCCGATCTGACGTCAGCCGACGCATACAAGGTAAGATTTCTATCGGAAGCTCTAGAAAATGGAAACGTCACTGGACTCGCACCTATAGATCCCAATGGTTTTGCTGCATCGTCAAATGCAAGTGACCAAGAGCGTGCACCAGGCAGCAGCCCTCCCGGAGAAGTTCTGCTATAGAGGCTTACTGGCAACGAAAGCTTTCCAACCCAAAAGCGACTTTCTATTTTGAAGTATTTATTGATTGGCAGATATTCAACTCTAGGAGATCATTCAAGATCCAGGCGAACATCGGGCGTGGTTTCTCGCCAATGGAGAGCACATCCGTCACATCCCCTGCTGAACCAATCGGTTTGGGCCCTTCGATAAAAGTAAGGTGATCGGTATTTTCAAACAGGCGAGGTTTCATTGCGTTGCTGTGCGTTCTAATATTGTCGATGAACTCTTGGTTGCTGAAACAAGAATGTGCGACAAAATCGTTCGAGAGGAGCAAGCTGCTGGAGATCGGGCTTATGCCGTCATTGAGTGGATAGATGATATTGGCGCTGCCTGACTTTCTTGGTATGGCGTCAGCTATGAGATAGTTAAGCAATCGCAGCGCTGGGCGCTCGCGTCCGAAAAAACCAGGTAAGGTTGTCCTGCAAAATGTGAGAGGGGAGATCAAAAACGTGTGCAAGGCACCTTGCGAATGGGGAAAGTACTGATTACGAAGATAGCCGGCATAGACAATGAACTTGCGATCGCTTGGTTGCTGTTCTGCGTCCGACAATTTTACTTTCTCTCCTGAACTCGTCGCTAAATCAGGGTGCGCTCTTGCGAATTTAGGACTGAGTATCGGCATTTGCCCATCCACATTGTCCCAGGCAAAATCGCGAAGAAGGTTTTGGTGGTGGGCAAAATACACCTTGTAGCCTAGAGATCTTTCGATCCGGTACAGCGGAGACAGGTGCCTCTTTCTTATGCTTTGTTGCATCCAGTCAGCGCAAAACAATGGTGAGCCACGGAAGAAGGATCCCAGTGTGAGTACACGCGAAATTGATTTATCGACTGCCGGGTCTCTCATGGCATCGCGAACAATTGCGCCCGATAAGCTAATCGCTACTATTGATAAGCCACCTGTTGGAGCAAGCTCACGGAAAGCATGATTGAAACCTTCAGTAATCTCTTTCAACGATGATTTACTGTTGTATCTAGCCAGATAGATTTTGAACCGGTTTTGAAATTCCTGATCCTGACTTAGATATTCGGCAAGCTGCTGCCAGCGAAAAAGAGGATGAGACTCTCCCAGCAAGCCATGTATCAGCAATAGTGGTTGCCGGTTTCCCAGCGGACTATTGTCGTATTGGTAAACTTCCACCGTTTTAGGAATGGACTTTATCGCCCTTTGAGGCACGAGCGGAGGAATTGAGCTTACAGTCAGAGTGGATGACTGAATGACACGACCAGCGATGTTTGGTTGCTGCGCCATGCAATTGTTGTTTGACGCGATGCAGCTGGAGACTGCAAATAGTAAAGAAAGACCAACTCGTACCAAGTTCAGAACAGTCATATTGTCTTTTCCTAAATTGTAGAGCTACATCTTTCATCAATCAGAGAAGCTTTACCTCTGAAGGCCTTATTCGGTTAGAGCCTCCGCGGTGACCCAAAGTTCCCGAGCTAAACCAATAAAGAATTGGAGCGCAATGAGACACTTTTGCCCGCTTGGCAGGTGTCAATTTGTTTTTGGACTATTTTCGCTGCCGTTTCACAGAGTTTAGCTTGAGTTTCACCTCAGACACTTGCGCGATCAGAGCCAATTGGGGAAACTTGTCTGATTAAAGAGCCGTCACTATTCCTCTGTGTCTTTTGGTTAATCAGACGTGAAAGTACTCATTTTGTCAGCGTCCATAGGAATGGGGCATGTACGTGCTGGCAACGCGGTTGAGAAGGCGATGCGCGGCAAGGTCGAGGAAGTGCGTCACGAGGATTCGCTGGACTTCGCCAATGCGCCTTTCCGAAATATATACCGCAAGGCCTATTTCGATCTTGTCGCTAAAGCTCCGGAGCTGTTGGGCATTGCTTACGAGTATTCCGACAAAGAGTGGAAGAGTATGCATTATGGCATGGCGTTGGAGCGTCTCAACATTCAAAAGTTAATTGGAATGGTGCAGGACTACAGTCCTGATGTTGTTGTCTCGACACATTCTTTACCTGCCGATATGATTTCATGGCTTTTATGCAAGAAGAAGATTTCTTGTAAGCACGCTGTCGTTATTACAGATTTTGATGTGCATCCAGTCTGGCTGTGCCATCATTACTCGCGGTACTTTGTTCCTCTAGAAGAAACAAAAGAGCATATGGTAGCTCTGGGTTTTAGCCGAGAGAATGTCAGCGCCACTGGTATTCCGATTGATCCGGTCTTCGCTGAAAAGAAAGATAGTCGAAAAATGCGCATCAAGCATAGTCTCGATCCTGATCGCAGCACTATCTTGATCTCTGCCGGTGGGCTGGGCATGGGCCCTGTTGAAGAAGTGCTCTGCGAGCTGATGAAATTGCCTGGAAAGAATCAGATAGTGGCTGTATGCGGATCGAATTCTGAACTCAGGGACAGTACCGAAAGTTTTGCAAGTAAAGTATCGAGAGATGACGGTAATCTGATCAAGGTGGTCGGCTATACGGATGAAATAGACGAATATATGTCGGCCTCCGATCTTATCTTAGGCAAGTCCGGGGGGCTGACTTCCTCTGAAGCCTTAGCAAAGGGCTTGGTATTTGTAATTGTGTCGCCGGTGCCGGGACAAGAAGAGCGAAACGCCGACCATCTATTAGAAGAAGGCGTTGCAATCAGATGCAACAATTTACCTGTTTTGTCATACAAAATCGAACAGTTGCTGGGCAATGCAGAGAGGCTGCAAGCTATGCGCCAAAATGCGTTGATGCTGGCAAGACCAAACGCAGCACAGCAAATTGCTGATGAAGTTATCGCTTTGGTGGGAGAGGAAGGAAACTGCGCTACTTTCCCCCGGACGCACGTGTGCGAGAACTAGCTTTTGTGCACGCACCTTTGATTGAGTAAGGAGAAGCGGCCGTTTGTCAGGAAAGACGTGATCAATCACAAGAGCTATGAATAGCAGATCACCATGACGCTTGTCTGCCATGAGCCATCCTCGCACTGGACGAGTTTCTCTTCTTTTACGAATAATGTCTTTATGCGGTTGCGCAATTCGTGTCGTTTTTCATCAATCGACTCACCCGCGACAGTCGCGGTTAAGCGCAGTTCGCCATTCTCATCGTGAAAAATTTCAACCACGAATTCACCCGATAAAAAACGCTCGTAGTCATATAAGAAGGTTACTTCAGCAAGCCAGGCGTTCAGTAATTCCGCTGGAGAAGTGCCCAATAGTTCAATTTTCTTTGTATCCTTGCGCAGAACGGTATGGATGTCGATCACCAAGTTTGTCAGCGCTATTGCTGCCTCTTCGAATAGTTTGTCCAATCGCTCGGAACCGATTTGAAAACCCAGATCTGGTGCTCGTTCCACTTCAATAGTCATAGTCTGGCTCCTTCACAGTTCAACACGTAAATGCTGGAGATTGTTATTCCATATTCTTTATCGACCCTGTTCTGTGCACATGCTCTCAGCGAACGATATACGCTCATACTAAAGGATTACCCGTAGGTGCTCACGCGGACGATGCGCACCTGCGGATCTGGATAATTGATAGGCAATTAGGAAAGACGGCGGCAGGGAAGCCCACGCAGCCTTGCCGTCTTTTGCCGCCGTTTCCTGATTCTTCAATGGTTCTTTGGAATGATGTAACTGAATGGGTTAAAGCGAAGAATAAGTAAAGGGGAAGCGTCCACGTTACTAAACATCAGGGAAAAGAAAATGAAACTGCCACTGCAAGTAAATTTCAGAAATATGAAACATTCCCCAGCCATTGAGGAATTTGTGCGCGAACATAGCGAAAAATTGACTACATTCTGCGCCGGGATCACGAGTTGCAGAGTCACAATCGAGCTTCCTCACAAGCATCATCAAAGTGGAAATCTTTACCGAGTGCGCATTGACATGACCGTGCCAGATGCCGAACTTGTAGTACAGACAAAACTAGGCGAGGACTCTGGTTATGATGATCTGAAGGTTGCCGTACGGGACTCTTTCGATATGGCCACGCGGAGATTGGAAAATTATACGCGCAAAAGACGAGGGATGGTAAAAACCCATGCTCAGGTACGCAACCATGAAGAAGAAGCCGAAATACGTGAAGCAGAAATCGAACAAATGAAAGATTTTGTCGCAGGCGTTAGCCCCGGAAGCTGAGGTGAGAACCATTGGATTTTCATAAGTAATCATCTGCAAATGTCGGGAAGCATTGCCGAAGGCAATGCTTCCCGACCTGTCGAAACTGTAAGCAATAGAAATGCTGCCTGAGCGAGTGATTCAAGAAGACAAATTGCTCCGATCGCTCTGGCTGTGTCAGATACCACAAGGTTAGCTGTTAGCTTAGACGGGTTAGCAGGTCCCCGGGAAATCTTCCTCCGCAGTGTTCTTTTGCGAAGTTTTCTCTTCATGTTGGACTTCTAAAAGCTGTTTCTTTTGGTGGTCTTTCCAGGCTACCGAAAGCTCGGACCAGGCTTTCTCCAGTCCGTCATGCATTTCCATTAGCGCTAATTCTCCATGAATGATAGCCATCTGCTCTTTTGAAAAGAGAGTTTGTTTGGCTTTTCCTGCCGCTTCGATCAGCCTGTCAATTTTTGCGCCAACATTTGCTAAGCATTGTTCTGCTGACTGTGGAATTCTTTCCTGGGTTTCTGACGTATTCATTTTCTTTTCTTCTCCTGGGGTATCTTTGTGCAATTTATCAAAGAAGTAAGCAATGCCGAATCGACCAAGCGGACTAGGTGGTCACATAAATTCATTTTGCTCGATAGAAAGTCTTCCCTGCGGTGCGCTGCCAGGCCACTCGAAGCGCGCAATGAAAGAACGAAGCTATAAACTAATTTCTAAAGAATCTTCGCCAATCTGGTGTTTATCAATGTCCTGTTCCGATTAATCCGAGAATAATCTCAATTACGATCAAAACAATGATCACCAACTCCAAAAAATCACTGCGCGCATGCTGTGCTTGATCCGTGGCGAAGTGGTACATTTCGTTGACACTCACCAGCTTGCTTTCCAACTGTTTTTGCCAGTCTGAGAGACCGAGGCGTGAGGACATGCTTCTATAAACACGAGCGTAATAAGCATCACCAATAATCTTTAGAGAATTGCTGCTGCGATCGGATAATTCCCGTATGTCGACAAGAAGCTTACGAATGCGAGCGGTGCGCTCCGCTGCTCTTCGTCTACCAAATAGCCAGTGTTGTTGAAGCCTGGCGACGTCCCATTTATAGATTTCATCAAGTTCGTTGTCCAGCCGGTCATCATATGTGCGCAATTCTACGAGCTGAGTGTTAGCGAATTCCAAAATGCTCTCAACTGCCTCTGCGGACTCTCTCGATTCAATAACCAGGGAGCAATCCCAATTGATCAGCACGAGGTCATTTTCAAAATAACTAAATCTGGCACGCAGAGCGTCTTCTTGTTCGAGAGCTGAAAGCGAGCGGCTTTCCGCAAGCAATAAGCCGGCCAACTCACGACTATGCTTTTCTGTCAGAGTTGCGGCCGTTATTGGCTGCTCGAACGCATTTATCTCAATGACAAAATATTCTTCCAACAGAGGCTTGTGAGGCTGATTCAAAGCGCCTGAGAACTGTTTGAGAGCAGCAGTCAGAATTGTCTCTGCGCGCTCTGCCAATTCGGAAGACTGGCGTAAATTGGCGGTGGCACTCTGCACCTGCTCGAATGAACCTGTCATGGGAAAGGTTGCTCGTATCGACATTGTGCCGTAGTCGAATATTTTGATCAGCACTTCCGCTTGCAAGCCACTGAGTTCGATAGGGTCGAGCCTGGCCGCAAGCGGCGGAGTGACAAACTTAAAATGATTGTGAGGAGGATCGAGAGGACGCAAATCCAATTGCGCCTTCTGGAATCTCTGTCCATCAATGCGAGACAACTCTGCCAGATCGATTGTGTCAGCCACATCGTAAATGAAGAAGGCATGAAACAACCCCTGGGTAATTGTAGGCATAGCTTGGCTTTCAACCGGTTTCTTCAAAAGAGTTTCAGGCACCTGAATTTATTGTCTCCTGTGAGATGGCAATTACTCCTATGCTTTATGGACTATCGTTTTCTTCTGGTAGCTTTTGCCCGCGCTTGCACTCCCTCAACTGCTCGGCATGCAAGATGGCTGTGACGCCAGGTCCCCCGGTCGTCCAGAGGCGGGAAAGATGCCGCTTACCCAATCCAATTCCGAATCTGCGTAAATCAATTTCTCGAAGTATAGTTTTTTGATTTGCCCAGGGTAGATCTTCAATTTTGTCTGAATCAAGCGACATCTTCGTTACTCCCAAAAGTGCAATTTAATACATTCCCTATTCATTTAGACCGATTCGCTCTTTTTGCACATGGTCTGTTGGGATGAATTGCTGGCATTTGAACTGCAGCTTTCACTGACAAGATGCGGACCTTGATGGGAGCTATCTAAAGCGGCTTGCAACTGATTGTGAATGCAGTCATTGAGTTCATCGATTGCGGCGTCCTTGCAAGCCTTATAGGACGCCAGATGGGGTAAAACCTCGATCGGTTTGCCAACAAAGATAGATGCGCATTGTCTGCCTTTCTTTGACATTGGACCACAGGTTTCAGCTTCAAGAAAATCCAGTATTCTGCAAATCTGAATTGGCGACGAACGGTTTTTCAAAATTCGATGAACAATCAGGAGGCGTTCCACTCGATCAAGGTCGAGGAGAAATTCGCCATAGATCTTTGCCAGGTCTACAGACAGTTTTTGCGCATACACCGAGGTGTTTTTCTTTGCCGCAAGCTCTTCTAATACGTGATTGCGCAGGAGATAAAGGAGTTGCTCCTCCGAAAGAGGTTTTTCATGTTCAAGGTGAGTATATTCACCCATTCGCTCGCAAATGTGTCGAGCCAGTAGTCGCACTCGTTCATGCTGCGATTGCTTTTCAGGAAATGAGTATTTATAGGACTCAGAAAGGCATTGCAAGACTGCGTCCATAGCATCAGCCACTCGCATCTTAATTTCACTATTGCCTTTGTGCGTGATGCACAGATGACGTTCAATTTTGCTCAACGTCTTGGAGACACTTTTCTCCAGGCTAGTTTCCAGCTTGTAACTGACTCCTACAGGAAGGACCCAAATAGAGCGTTTTGCATCGCGTTTGGCAACAGCTTCCTGCGATTCCAGAAGAAGGTGAATGAACGAACGGCTGAATTCATGGATCGACTCTTCGTCACCTGTGATCTCAGATTCTGGAAAAATGGCCAATTTCCCATGATCGCTCGTCAAAATGTTATGTGTAGTATGGATTGATTTAAAATCGGCAACTCCTCTGTTCACAGAGTAGCAGCCAAGTTTCTGAAACAACCAACCAAGCGTTCCGTAGTTCCAATCGAACACCTCTCTTGCCACCACGCAATAGAATGGTTCGCGCACATGTTTTGCAAGAGCCAACAAAACCAATGGATCTTGTCGATCACTGTGGTTCATTACAATCACTGCGGATTTGTCTTTCAAGAATTTCCAGGGGTGATTCGCACCTTCCAGAAACTTGAAATTCAGATTCTCGACGACATTTACATAAAGGGGCAACAGAAATTCGCAGAGCCATATCATTGCGCGATTTGGCTGGGGCGGCTTAAATTCTGAAAGTAATCGCATTGTGCGTCGTCCCGCAGGATAATTTCGAACTATATCCCGACTTTGAATTAGACATATCCTCTCGCATCCCTGTTTTGAACACATCCTTCGATAGAACGATATGACTTTGGCGAGGTATGAGGAGCTCTCTCCTTTTGGTCTAGACCAGTGGAGACCCTCCAAAGTTCCAAAGCCTGGACTGGCTAAACGGAGAGAGCCATTTTCGAGCGAGCTTAAATCGGAATAAAGGGCCGGGAATGCCGTCTCTGTCAGTGATATGGTTGAAACAGTACAAACATTCCAAATATTCCAGACACTCAAAACCTCCAAAACCTCCAAAACCTCCCAAAATTAAGTGTTCACAGCTAAATTGCTTCGGTGCTCAGGCTGATAAGACAAACAGCGTGTCTACATGTTTAAGAAGCCAACGTCGTCAAAGACTGAACTGGTGATTCGAGTTCCAGCCACCCTTTCCAATCTGCTGGAGAAAGAAGAGAAAATTCTTTGGGTCGGACAGCCAGAAATGCGTCTGTTTGGCCCCATGGATCTTGTAATTATTCCTTTCATGGCGATTTGGTCCATGGCACCGATAGGTGGACTGATCGCGAGCTTGAGCAAGCCAATTACGCCGGAATCAAGCTTTATGCAATTTTTTATGACGCTTTTTGCTTTA
>CAZHEZ010000050.1:0-40603 GCA_964531315.1 uncultured Candidatus Obscuribacterales bacterium
TCCAGATGTTCAGCAATGTTGTGCTCGATCTACACAAAGACAGATTCGAAGATTTGCTGGAAGACATGAAAGACGAAATTGGCAAATCCCTGGACACGGAATTAACAGCTGAAGATTGGAAAAAGCTGGTCCAAGAATACAAAGCGCTGGTCAAGAAAGAAACCGGCAGCGATTTCCCGCAAGACACGGCAAAGCAACTGGAAGGCGCCATTGAGGCAGTATTCCGCTCCTGGAACAATAGCCGGGCAATTTATTACCGCAACCTCAACAAGATTGACCACAATCTCGGCACGGCGGTAAATGTTCAAGCCATGGTCTTCGGGAATTTGAACGATGAGTCCGCTACCGGCGTTTGCTTCACCCGCAATCCTTCTACGGGAGAAAAACTGCTCTACGGCGAATACCTGGTCAATGCGCAAGGCGAAGACGTAGTTGCCGGCACACGCACTCCTAAGAAGATCAGTGAAATGCAAAAGGAGATGCCGAAAGTCTTTGATGAGTTGTTAGCCACCACGGCTAAGCTCGAAAAGCACTATCTGGAAATGCAGGACATTGAATTCACCATCGAGAGCGGCAAACTTTTCATTCTGCAAACCAGAACCGGCAAGCGCACTGCCGCAGCCGCTGTCAAAATAGCCGTAGACATGGCGGAAGGAGGCATCATCGAGCGCGATGAAGCGCTCATTCGCGTTGAGCCGACACAATTGAATCAATTGCTTTTGCCCTCCTTTATTCCCGCTGACAAAGACAAGGCGAAAAAAGAAGGCCGACTGATCGCCACCGGACTAAATGCCAGTCCTGGTGCCGCTATTGGCCGCATCGTCTTCGACCCGGATCTGGTCGAAGCGGCCATGCAGAAAGGCGACAAAGTTATTCTCGTCAGAATTGAAACTTGCCCGGATGATATTCACGGCATTGTTCCTGCTCAAGGAGTCATCACCAGTCGCGGTGGCATGACCAGCCACGCCGCTGTCGTCGCGCGTGGCATGGGCAAACCCTGCGTAGCCGGTTGCGAAGCCCTGAGAATCAATCTTGAAAAGGGCGAAATGACAGTGTCCGACAAAACATTCAAAGCCGGAGAATTGATTTCTATTGACGGTTCGACCGGTGAAATATTCGAAGGTCAAATCACCACCCAAGATCCGAAATTCTCCGAAGAATTCGGACGCCTGCTCAAATGGGCAGATGAAAAACGCGTGTTGCGTGTGCGCACCAATGCCGATACGCCCGAAGATGCGCGGCTTGCTCGTGAATTCGGTGCTGAAGGCATCGGTCTCTGCCGGACAGAACACATGTTTATGGCCCACGATCGCTTGCCGGCAATGAAGGAAATGATCATCGCCTCTGACGTCGATGAGAGAAAAGCGGCGCTGTCCAAACTGCTGCCCATGCAAATTGAAGATTTCAAAGGCATTTTCAAAGCCATGAAAGGCCTGCCCGTAACCATTCGCCTTCTCGATCCTCCGCTGCATGAATTCCTCCCCAAGCACGAAGACCTGGTAGAAGAAATAGCCAATCTCAAAGCCAAAGGCGTCAAGGGCGCGGAATTGAGAGAGAAGGAGGTTATGCTCCAGAAGGTCAATGAGCTGAAGGAGTCCAATCCTATGCTCGGCTTCAGAGGCTGCCGCCTCGGGCTCATCTATCCCGAAATCAACACCATGCAAGTGGAAGCGATTTTCACGGCTGCCATAGAAGTTCAGAAGGAAGGTTTTGAAGTCTTCCCGGAAATCATGATTCCACTGGTCGGCCATCCCAATGAGTTGAAGTTCGCCAGACATCATTTGGAAACGGTTGCCAAACAAGTCATGGACAAGCTGAAAACAGATATCAAATACAAATTCGGCACCATGATCGAAGTACCCAGAGCCTGTGTGGCAGCTGATTTGATTGCCGAGCATGCTGAATTCTTCAGCTTCGGCACCAACGATCTCACGCAGATGACTTTCGGTTTTTCGAGAGATGACGCGGAAGGAAAGTTTTTGCAAAAATACTTGGAAGGCATCAACGTTGATGGCGTCCAACAAAAGGTGATGCAAAACAATCCCTTTGAAGTACTCGATCGTGGTGGCGTCGGTAAATTGATGAAGATCGCTGTGGAATACGGTCTGCAAACAAGAGCCGATTTGAAACTCGGCATCTGCGGAGAGCATGGCGGAGACCCCTCCTCAATTGCATTTGCTCATGAGATTGGGCTGGCTTACGTAAGCTGCTCACCGTTCCGCGTCCCTGTTGCCCGACTGGCTGCTGCACAAGCCACAGTCGCCAGCAAAGAACGCGATAAATAGAGACTGCTATTTACTTGAAGCAGCCGCTTCTTCGATCATGGCTTTGATTTTTTGCGCTGCCTGTAAATTGGCGATGACAATACGTTTTATGCCGTGATGCGCGCGAGCCTTCATTTCCGGCCGTTTCAAATTACGTGCTTCGTACTTGCCTGATTCGTTTAAGAAGATCTCCAGGTCTTGCTCCTCGCCCTTTGTCTTGCCGAGGACTATTTTGTCTACATCTCTCAACCAGCCGTAGTGAACGGAAATGCCGGGTCGCACGCGCAGGAACCGCTTTGTCGATATAGCGTCAACGCATTTATAGACCTTCTTGAATAGGAGCATAAATGCGAGCCAGGTCATTACGAAGAGAATTACGTTTTGCAGTGTGGGCGGCGAGTGATGTTTTACATAGATTTCGAATATCAAAACGACGAGAACGAAGGCTAACAACATCTTCGACATCTTCAAAATGCGCGGCATCGGATCTTCAAGCCGAGCAAAAAGCAACTTTTCATCCGGCTGCAATTCTTTGAGAACAATCGAAGCGTAAAAGTCGTCTAGTTCTGCTTTTGGTTTTTCTTCTGCCAATTTCGCCCGCCTCAATAGATCCGAAAAGCTGACCTGATTGTAGCAGCGCCAATCAACACTTAAGGAAGTGTTGGTTTTGCGACCGGAAAACGGCAGGGGCTTATAAACTGGACGTTTTGATGGCAGTTTGGGAAAGTGTCTAATGTCTGTAATCCGTGCCCTGGCGGCGTTTGCTGTTGTTCTCTCCTTCTTTTGCCCTGGCAGTTTTGGCTCATCGCAGGCCTCAACGCCGAAGGCCTCTAGAGATCTGGGATCGGTCGACGCAGTTCCGGCTCTCTCTTCTGCTACGAGTTCCACCAAAGCTCATCGGTACGTCAAGTCTATAAAGGTAGGAAAAATCCACCGCAGCTATGTGGTGAATGTGCCGAAGGGTTATGGTGCGAAGCCAGCGCCGGTACTTTTTGTATTGCATGGCGCCATGGGGAATACGTTTACCGTTGCCTGGGATACAAGGATGACGGAAAGGGCAAACGAGCAAGGTTTTATTGTTGTTTACCCGCGTGGGATTGGCATTGCAAAAACATTGATGACCTGGAATGCAGGAGATTGCTGCGGAATTGCAAAGCTGAGAAACATTGATGACATTGCTTTTCTCAAAACACTGATCAAACAATTGCACGAAGACTACAACGTTGATTCTGATCGCATCTATATGGCTGGCGCATCAAACGGCGGCATGATGGCTTACAGAGCGGCGATGGAAATGTCCGATCAGATAGCGGCAATTGCGACAGCCAGCGGCACCATGATGACCAGCGAAAAGGTAGCTGGTGAGCCGGTCAGCGTGATTGCATTTCACGGCACCAAGGATCACATTGTTCCTTTCGAGGGCGGTCCAGGAGGTTTACCATTTTGGAAAATCGTTGGTACTAAGGTTGCAGACAACGTGAAATTTTGGGTTGAACGTGATAAATGTGAGCACAAAGCTGTTCGAGAGGAAGTCGGCAATTGCGTGAAGGAAACATATTCTCACGGTGCCAATGGAACTGAAGTCTGTGTTTACATCGTCAAGAACGGCAAGCACAATTGGCCGGGTGGGCGCTCTGCGGTACTCAGAAATGATCCGGAAATGGAAAAAATCGATGCGACAGACATCATTTGCAAGTTTTTTCTCGCACACCCAAAGGTGCACTCTGCTTCGAGCCTAAAAAATTAGATCCTGCAAGCGCAAGGAAATGAGGGCCTCATAATTGAGTCTTCAGATCATCTTTTGCTTTGATTGTCAGCGGTAATTCGATGGTTGGATTAGCTTTATGAGCCCGCATTATGTCTGCCTGAGTCCATTGATTTATTCTGATGCCGAGCCGGTTTAAGCGGTGGAAAGTCTTAAGAACGTCTATGCTTGCCGTTGTTACGCTCGTATCTGAGATGTCGAGTCTTTCGAGGTTCTTCAGTGAAGCAAGCTCTTTGAAGGCTTTGTCATCAAAAGCCTTGTTTTCCTTCAGGTCTAACTCGACGATATTCTTCATGGTGGCAATTGTTTTGGCATCTTCCTCTGTCACACCGCATCTATCGAGTAAGAGCATGCGAATCACGCTGGAGTTTTTCAATTCATTTATTACTTTACTTGCCGATGGCAGTCCAGATAAGCTCAAATCGGAGAGATTTTTCAGGCGTTTGAGAGATAGTATCCCCTTTTCGGTAATTTGAGTACTGCCAATGTAGAGTTTTGTCAGGACAGGGAGCTGGTTTAAGCAATCAATGATTCCGTCGTCAACCTCATCGCCGGTCAGATTTAGGTAGTCGATATTATGCAGGTGACTGATGTTCTTAAGAGAATTAGTGTCACCACCTATATTGTCGACGATTGTAAGTTCGGTTATATCGCCCGGCTGAAATTGAAGGAAGAAGTTCGGCTGCGCTAAACATTCAGTATCGGTGATTCTCAAATGAATTGATTTTTCAATGGGAATTTCATGTATACCGGCGGCCTTGAGCACATTCGCATCGCCAACCACATTGAATTGGCCGATTGCTCTTACGAAATACAGTCGCCTCATCTTGTGTCCTTTTTTCGAGACCACGATCGTTGACTGGACAGTTTCCTTGCTCCCGGTAAACGGCTCGTATGAGGCTGCCTTTTCTTTGAACTTTGCCATTTCCGCATCAAATTTCTTTGAGTAAAAGCCTGCATCTAACTGGTCTTTGGCAAACCATATACCGGTACCGGAAATAATGGCGGTGAGAATGCAGGCCTTTACTGTATTGGAAACTGAGGTGGTTTTGCCCCTGGATACAATCTTGGGCATTATCCCCGGAGTGAAGGTGAGTGATTGCGAAGATATACCTTGTTGCAAAAGGCTGAGATCTTTCGCGAGCATCTTTAGCGATTGGTAACGCTTGTCGGGATCTTTCTCCAAGAGCCTTGAAATTAGTGTTTCTATATCTTGTGGAAATTCTCTCCCCAGCGTCGCTTCCTTAAGCGATGGTGGCTTCTCCGATTGATGTTGCATCATTGTGGAAAGAGCGGTATTGCCCATGAAGGGCGGCAAGCCGGCCAATGCTTCGAAGAAGCAGCAGCCCAAGGCATAGATGTCGCTGCGATGATCCACGGCGATGCCCAGGCATTGCTCAGGGCTCATATATAAAGGACTGCCGAAGATTTCGCCCGTTTTCGTCAGGCCCTGGACGTCGGCGCCTTCATTTAGGCGAAGTTTTGCAATGCCGAAATCGACTATTCTCACGGTCATGGCGCCACCGCCGGGTGGTTTGCTCAGCATGATATTGCTGGGCTTCAAGTCTCGATGCACTATACCGAGGTCATGCGCATATGCCAGCCCAAAACATACCTGAATGAAAATCGGCAATGCCTCTTCTACCGACAAAGGCCCTTTTTCTTCGACGAGTTTGGCAAGGGTCGTTCCCTGTACCAGATCCATCACGAAATAGGGATGTCGCCCATCGATCATTCCCGAGTCATGGACGCTGATCAGATTTGGGTGGTCTAAAAGGCTGCTGGCCTTGGCTTCTTGCTGGAAGCGACGCCAGGTCGCATCTTTGATTTCATGCCCGTCAATTGTTTTGAGGGCCATATCACGACCGAGGGCAATCTGCTCGACACGGTAGACAACGCCCATGCCGCCTCTGCCGAGCTCCTCAACGACGCGATACCGCTCGGCGATAATGCGTCCGGCCGGCAGCTCCAACGCGCCACCGAATCCTGCACCGGATGTAACAGTGGGGGTGTCAAGTGAGACCGTTTTCTCATTGTCGGCAATCGGTTGTTCTTCAGGCACAGTTACAATAGTTCAATCCGTCGCTTGTGTCGTCTGGGTGCGCCAGGCGACAAATTCATCTCACTTCAATCCTATACCCGCAAAAAGGTCTTAGAACTGGAAGTAGATGAATTTTGGCGTGATATCTGGTGAGAAGGCGATGAGCAGGCAGATTGCCACGGTTAAATAAACCACCTTGAGAGGGCGATTGAATGGCATGATGCCGCCTATGCAGTCTTTGTTTTCACGGAACTTGATGCAGACAATCTGACCGGCAAGAATGGCCAGCAGCAACAGAGGCAGGAAGAAATAAACGCCTGGCTGATCTACATTGGTCAAGGTTACTTGCCAGAATTTCAGTTCTTTCAACTGATCGAGAAGCAGCAATCGCTTGATGATGTCGACGCCAATCGGGACATTGTCGGCGCGGAAGATCACTTCAGTGAGACAGACACAGTGGAAGGTGAGAAATATTGCAAACACGTGAAAGATCTTGTTTGCCGTGATGGTTTTGAGAACCTGTGATTTTTCGACCAGATTACGCCATTCGCGGTGCAAAACAAGCAGCGCACCATGCAAACTGCCGAACAAAATATAATGGGTTGCAGCTCCATGCCACAAACCGCACAGCGTAAAGGTGATGAGGATGTTTCTATAGGTCATCCACTTACCGCTGCGGCTGCCGCCCAGCGGTATGAAAAGATAGTCCCTCAGCCAGGTGGATAGCGAGATGTGCCACCGCCTCCAGTACTCCGTAATTGACTCAGCCATGTAGGGGAGATCAAAATTCTTCGGAACTTTGAATCCTAAAAGTAGAGCGGACCCACGGGCGATGTCTGTATATCCGGAGAAATCGAAATAGACTTGGAAGGCGAAAGCATAGGTGGCAAGCCACATATCAAATGTCGTGAATTGATTGGGATTGGCATACGCGGTTTGCACCACGATGGCAAGATTGTCTGCGAAAATTACTTTCTTCACCAAACCAAAAATGATCAATTCCATCGCTTCATCGAATTGGCAAAGCGACAGTTTTGTCTTCACCTCCAATTGCTGCATGAAGTCCTGATAGCGTTTGATCGGACCAGCAATCTGCGTGGGAAAGAAGCTTGCAAACAGGGCGAATTGAAAAGGTGACTTGACTGGGGCGCCACCCTTGTAGACATCAGTAAGATAGTGGATAAACTCGAAGGCGAAAAACGAAATGCCGAGCGGCAGAATGATCTGGAATGGTATCGGATTCAGTTGTTGGTTAGTGAATGAAATGGCAGCGTTTGCCATATCATGCAGGTAATATGCGTACTTGAAGAAACCCAAAAGTATCAGATTGGACGCGATGGCGACACTGAAGAGGAGTTTCTTTCTCTTTTCCGCTCGCGCGATCCACAGCCCCATGAAGTAGTTGATGGCGGTCATGGCGCCAATTAAAAGACCGTACTCAGGCTTCCAGGCCATGTAGAAGATATAGCTGGCAAGAAGCAAAAGAGCAGTGCGGAAGCGGAAAGGCACCAGCCAGAAGAGCGCCACCACAATCGGCAAGAATATGAGGTAAGTAAAGCTGTTGAATAGCATTACATCGCACCTCGCTTCCCGGCAATTTTGGAATCGGGCTCTTTTCTGTCGGCCGGCCCGATCAAGGCGGAGCTTAGGCGTGTGTCTCTGCCTATCTCATTGGCAATGAAGTCCATGACCTTTCGGCCGCCCGACGCATCCATGTGACAAGAGTCAGTGAAGTCCTTAATATTGAATGCGCCGGTTTTCTGCAGATCTATGTAGGCGCATTTTTCCTGAGCAGCAAAAGCTGCAACGCGTTTGACCAGTGCGTCGTGCACGCCGGAAGGAAGAATCGTCAGTGATACATCGGGCAGCGGCACGTTGACTATGAGAGGTTCGATATTTTTCTCTCTGCAAAGGTCTATAAATTTTTTCAACCAGGCCATTTTGATTTGGCACTTGTCCGGTTTTGCTCCGCGGAAGCGCTTTCTGAATTTGCCTGAGTCGTCATTGAAATAGTCGATACCGGCAGGTTGCGCGATCCAGACTCCGGGGGCTACTTCATCCTGGTATATAGCGTCTTTTACATCGCCTTTTTCTCGTGCAATCAATGGAACGGCAGACAGCGGCCCCAGATAACCGGAGAGATTATTGCGCATAGAACCAATGACGGATCCCTGCACGTCGTGTTTGCGCCCGGCCAGGTAAAATGCTTCGTTGACGAGATACTCCGTCTTTTGCCATGGCTTGGGCATTGCCAGATCGAGAAGATCGCGCGTTTGCGTAAAACGAGCCAGGTACTTGTAGTGCGTAGATGAAACAGCGCAATAAAAGTCGTCGTCGTTCATGTCCAGTGGTGTCAAGCCAATTACAGCTATCTTTGGTGTCTTTCCTTCTTTGAACATCGTGCGCACGATCATGTAGTCGTCCGACACCATGGCACCAGGCAGCGCGTAGTTGAAACAGCTGAGATGAGCGCCGGGCAGATGTTTCTTGATCGCGTCTTCAAGATAATGAATATGTCGCTCTGTGACGATGTCGACGGTGCGATTCAGATGCTCTGCCTCTAACATCCAGATTGGATTCATAAAGATGGAAGAGCCAAGCAGCACCACATCCGGTGCGGTCTTTTCATGGAGAAAGTCTTGCGTGGTCCAGTATGCCCAATTTTTTGCAGAGGGGATCGAATTTGGATCGACTCTGCCAAATGGATCTTTGACGGCGAAAAATACATTGATGAGCAGCACAAGGGTCAAAGCCAGCAAAATCGGACTTTGAATTATTGCGCGAGCGGTTTTTCCAATCGGCTGAATTGCAGACAAGATATACGGAGTTTCCTTTCAAAAACCGTCGCATTATAGCTTGACAGCTAATCAGGTTCGTTGGCTTTCGCTAATGGTTTGTTGGCAAGATGCTATAAACGAGCAAGGACTGGGAAATCTCTTAGTATTCAATTGAAATAAATAGTTCTTGGTGGGTTGCCCGCCCGATTCTCATGAATCGCAAAGAACTTTACTGCCGTAAACTGCCGGCAGCCTGGGGTTAAGGGAATAATTGGTTTGATTTTTGGGGGCAGGGGAGCCTCTTGTGAACACGAATTCGATTGGTCTAGAAATCACAGTCATACTGATTCTCATACTTATAAACGGCGTCTTTGCTTTGTCTGAGATGGCGCTTGTGTCGTGCCGCCGCCCTTTGCTGGTCAGGCTCGCCAATGAAGGCAAGCGTGGCGCCAAGACGGCGCTGGAGCTGACTGACTCGCCTAATACGTTTCTTTCGACAATCCAGATAGCCATAACCCTGGTGGCTATTCTGGCCGGTGCATTCGGCGGTGCCACTTTGGCCGATGAATTGTCCGACCAGCTGGAGGTTTTTGAGCACCTGCGCCCTTATGCGGACTCGCTTTCTTTCATAATCGTGGTTGGTTGCACCACTTATCTGTCACTCATTGTCGGCGAACTTGTGCCGAAGCGTATTGCTCTCTCCAATCCGGAAGGCATTTCCTGCTTCATCGCTCCCGGGATGAAAATCTTGTCCAAGCTGTCTTCGCCTCTGGTTAAATTCCTTTCTATTTCCACAAATATTGCTGCCGGTGCTTTTGGCGTTGAAGACGATAAGGCTCGTGAGGTGTCAGAGCGCGAAATCCAGGCCATGGTCGATGAAGGTGCGCGTGTGGGCGTTTTCCAGGAGACCGAACACGACCTTCTTTGCGGTGTTTTCGGCTTGGGCGACAGGAAAGTCTCCACAGTCATGACTCCAGTTACAGAACTGGTCTGGCTCGACCTCAATGCCCCAGCTGAAGAAGTGATGTCCAGGGTCTTTGCGCATCCACACACCAAATTCCCGGTCGCCCGCGGTACTTTGGACGACTTTTCTGGTGTGGTGCGTTCGCGCGAACTCCTGACCAAGTGGGCAAAGGATGGCACTATCGATCTGGAAAAATTGACAACAAAGCCGCTCATCATGCCGGACACTAGAAGCGCTCTCAATGCGCTTGCCGACTTCCGGCGCGAGAAAGTAAGCGGCGCTATGGTCATTGACGAGCACGGTACGTTGCGCGGATTTGTAACTGTCTCCGACATTTTGAGTTCGATTGTTGGCGATGTGCAGATATCGGATGAAACCGTCTCCTATTTGACTGTCGTGGATAGTGGCGACGGCGGATTTTTGGTGGACGGAATGCTCCCCATCGCCGAGTTTAAAAAACGCCTTTCCGCCACGGAGCTGCCCGATCAGCACTCTGGCAAGTACCAAACCGTAGCCGGACTGGTCGTCCACATTTTGGGGCATGTGCCAGCGGCAGGAGAAGTCGTCACTTGGAACGATTTGCGTTTTGAAGTTGTAGATATGGACGGTTTCAGAATCCACAAAATAGCCGTTTCTTACCACAAGGCGTCGTGAGAAAGCTTTGACGCAGCTTTGGTATGATGGTTAAGAGGGCTCTAATTTAGCAACAGGCCACATGGACGACACAGTCGACACCTTGCTGCGCATGCTACCTGAAAAAGAGCAGGAGATGGGAAGCGAAAGCACCCAGCTCGCTGACTACTTGACTGTGCTTGCGCTTACGCTCTATCACGAAAGCCGCTTCCCTGAAGCGGAAAACATGTTTCATCGGGCCTTAACCATCCGAGAAAAGGTGCTGGCGGTCGATCACGCAGACATTGGCGTCTCTCTCAATCACCTCGGAATGGTAATGCTGGCACAGGGGCACTTTTCCGAAGCTGAGCCTCTCTTCAAACGGGCATTGACCATTCAAGAAAGGGCGCTGGGCTTCGAGCACATCAGTCTGGCCGCCGGACTCAACAATCTAGCCGAGCTTTATCGCATTTTGGGCCGGCCTGAGCCGGCGGAGAAGCTGTACAGGCGTGCCTTGACTATTCGCGAACGGCATCTGGGCTCAGATCATCCGGAAGTAGCTGAAGTACTGAATAATTTGGGATTGCTCTATTACGATCAAGGAAGAAATGCTGATGCTGAGCCTCTCTACAGGCGGGTGCTGGCGATTCAAGAAAAGTACCTGGGCAAGGACCACCCCATCGTAGCCACTACTTTGTCCAATCTGGCTGCTCTTTTCACTGATAAAGAATCATTTGATAAGGCTGAGCCACTGCACATCCGGGCGCTTTCCATCAGGGAACGCATTTTGAGCACAGAACACCCGAAAGTAGCAGAGAGCTTGAACAACCTTGGTTGGCTATATCACCAGAGAGGCAACTATACCCGTGCCGAGTCGATGTATTCTCGAGCCATCCAGATCTGGGAACGCTCGCTCGGTCCTGAGCACTCGAATGTTGCGGCCTGTCTTGAGAATTACGCGGATTTGATGCGGAAAACTGACAGAGAGCTGAATGCAGTAGCTCTCGAGCAACGCGCATATGTGATTCGCAGAAAAAACGCCCATTAAAAAGATAAGGCGATAGAATCAAAGACGGATTTTCCGTCTAGGTTTCTACATGCAAAAAATGATTTCACACAACGTAGATGAAAGAGAGTCCTTCACTCTCACTAAAGTAGAAATTGAAGGCATTCCCAACGCGCACATCCTAGAAAGCGATTCAATAGATAGTTTGCTGGTTGCACCGGGTCGTCATCTACTCGGATATCCGAGGCAACAAGCCGCCTTCACTGCGACAGTCACCTGGATTGACTCGCTTTTGGCGTCAGGACAATTTCCTGAAAATTTCAACGATATTTGCACTGTGACGGTTATGGCTGAAGGTGTTGGTCATAATTTGCCGGGCGCTGTCGGATGTGCCCTTGACGGAGCTCACTATCGCGGAGACAACTGGATTGGCGTCAGTCGTTTTGCCTTGCCCAATGTGGAAGGGCAAGACTACACGGATTTTGATGCGAAAGTCACCTACATGCGTGTCCACTCAAATGCTCCTGTCTGGTTGATGCTGGATACGATTGCAACCGGCGCGACGCTTGTAAAAGGTTTGACGGCTACTTTTAAAAACTGCAAAAAGCCCAAGCGTATTTTGCTTGCCGCCACTTGTGGATCAATTGTGGGAACCAGAAAGATTGTCGAGTTTCTCAAATCGGAAAGCATAGATGTGCATGTCACCTTCTGGGGTGCCGCTTTCGGATTGTGGCACGATGGAACCGGGCTGCCCTGGTGTCATCCCGACACGATCATTTCCGGAACCACCCGCGGTGTGACGAACAGGCAGATCGCCGGGCGCTTGTTCAACGAAATTCCAGGCTTTTGCGCAGTCGGCGATTGCTCGGCAAATTTCTTCGATGTAGAAGACGCCAAGAAGGTCTTAAAGGAAGAAGAATTCAAATTCAACTGGCGCTTGCCGACGCTGTAGCCGGCGCGTTGCACGCGCCCGAAAACTCATTGAAATTCAATGTTGCAATAAAATTTATTGAGATTCAATGTTGCAATTGATAAATCAATTTTTTTGAAATGCGCGTGCAACGCGCAGGCTACGAATTCGCTAGCCGGACGGTTACGATTGCGCTTCCAGATCCGCTTTGATTTCGGCGGCGTTTGCATAGCGGTTTTTGACCGATAGCGCTGTAGTTTTTGCGACGATCTCGTCGATGTTCTCGCTCAAGCCTTCCAGATTTTTCCTGGGATGGGAGCAAGTAATTGGTTCTGGATCCTCTCCGGTGAGCAAGTAGAACAACGTCGCGCCCATGGAATAGATGTCGCTTTGAATAGTGGGTTTTCCGCGGAATTGCTCCGGTGAGATGAAACAATGCTTGCCTACCACTGTGCCGGTTGCCGTTGATTCTTGCTGTTGAGCGACGTTGAAGTCAACAAGTTTCAATGTTCCATCACGGCCAAGAATCAAGTTTTCCGGTGTGAAATCTCGATGCACTACAGGCGGTTCCAGTCCATGCAGGTATTCCAGCATCTCACACATCTGCAATGCCAGCGAGCGTACTTCGCTTTCCTTGAGGCGACCTTCGGCGGAGACTTTCTGCCGCAGTGAAGAACCATCTATGCGTTCCAAAACTAAATATCCGCGATGGTCTTCAATGAAGAAATCAATTAGCTTGACAATGCGATCGTGATTGAGCCGACTCAAAATGTCGGCCTCGTTCTGCATTTTTTCTACCGCTTGTCTGCGCACATTTACATCGACATAGACAGGAAGAATAAACTCTTTGAGAACAACAGCGTGATTGTCGTCAACTTCGCGAGCAGCGTAAGCAGTGCCCTGACCACCAACGCCCAGCCTTCCTAAAATTTCGTATTGGCAGTCACGCAGCATTGCTCCTTCATTTAGTGGAGTCAATCTTTCTCGCTTCGGAGGCTGAGACAAAGCTTGCAACCAAAGCTCCGTATACCCATGAGTATGAGGTTCCGAAAGCATGTCAGCTAACTCGGGTGCGCGCGAGGCATGCGGTGCCCATCTATTTATTGCATCCATTAGTGATTGTCTGGAACTTATGGAAGGCAGCGCGCCGTATTTAAACTTGAGTGGTTCGCCCGTAATCTGTGTGAAACAAAGCAAGCTATCTTGCGGAGAAGTTTTGTTGGGCGGCCATTCAACGCCAATTCTCTGCAGATTTTTCCAGGGAACCGTCTTGCGAAACCATTCACTGCGACGTTTCCAGACGAGTGAAACTCCAGTGGCATCGAGAACCACTTGGGTAGGATGCCGCAAATAGAAAAACATAACAAGGAAAAAGCCGAGGAAGAGAATAAAGGCCATCCACTGAATGATCATTACATTCGACATCATCAGATCTTGAGTGCCAGCTGTGGTGTGCGGACCTAAATTGTTGCCGGCCAGGATAGTTACGATAAATTCCATGAATTTATCGGGACCACCAAAGGCGAAAAATGTGACAACCAGTATGGTCGCAAACCACGTTTTGGGCGCGCTCCAGGCGGAGAATCTGTATGCCAGCCATTTTTCCGTGCTAGCATAAGGACGATAAGGTAGAACAATTTCAAAGTTGTCGGTCGAAGGTAGTTTTTCTTCCGATGATGCGGTCGACCTTGCCGTATTCTCGATGGTGATCAAATCGGTTCTTGGAGAATCTCCGTTATCTGCTTGCGCCTCTTTGTCGGAACTATGCTCAGACTGCCCTTCCTCCGACTTGCTCATTGTTTCCTTGAGCACCGGTGCTTCGTCCTTCAGTTGTACCTTTTTGGATTCAGTCATTAGCTAGGCTCATGTCCGTTCGAATTGTTTCCATTGGAATCATTGTCACTGAGTGTTCCTACTTTCATTCTCAAATCTGCAAATTCGAGTGCGATGGCGCCTGCAGTTTGCGGCCGATCCGACTCTTCCATGCTGGTCAATTTCAGCACCATTTGGTCGAGCTCTTCCGGTACATCCGGACGCAGTTCTCTTGGACTCGATTCAGATAGAGGTTCTGGATCTTTAGCTGTCAGCAAATAGTGCAAAGTCCCCCCGAGCGCATAAATATCGCTCAGGGTGCTGGCCTTGCCGCGCAATTGCTCCGGTGCCATGTATGCCTGCTTGCCAACCAGGGTACCGGTGGCGGTGCCGACAAATTCATTGGCGGCGCCGAAATCAATTAGTTTGACCGATCCGTTTTCACTCAAGACAATATTTTCAGGCGTCAGATCTCGGTGAATGATTGGCGGTGCCTGCTCGTGTAAATAGTTGAGAATGCCGGCAATCTCGTGTGCCCATTTGACCACATGAGCAGTTGGCTGTGGCCCATTTTGTTTCACCAACTGTCTGAGATCTTGCCCTCGAATGTATTCAAGCAAGAGATAGTGACGGCCTTCCTCGTGAAAGTGATCGAAGACTTTGGCAATCTGGTTATGATCTAGCCGAATGAGAAATTGTGCCTCGCGAGCGAACAATTCCATTGCCTTGTCTCGCGCCTTCTCCTCGGTTCCTTCCGGAATCACCGCTTCTTTGACGATGACCATGTCCTTCTCATTCAATTGAGCGAGATAAATTGCAGACAATCCACCGAAGGCAAGTTGCTTCACAATTTTGACGCGCCCGTTTTGTAATTTGCGATCGGGCTCCAGCGGTACGAACGCTGTTGCACTGAAACGTCGGCTTAACTCTTCTTCCCACATTTGTGTGTAGCTGAGTTTGTCGATGCCGAGATTTTCATTTTGCAGATTATCGTGAAAGGCAATCAATTCAGGTGTGCGGTGGCAGGCGTTGCCCCAAACCTCAAGCGACAAGAGTAGCCGCTCAAGATCTGTTCGCTTCAAGCTCTTTAAAGGAATGTCGACGTGCCCGCCGGAATTGAAATAAAGATCAAGTTTGCCCTGGGGGAGTTTTTCTTTCGTCTGTGTCTGAGTGTCGGAGATAAGTAATCTGGCTTCTCTGAGATCGGACCAGAGTCTTTCGCGACGAAACTTCAACATCGGCAGAAACAACAAAGGAAATGCAAAGCCTTCCTTGCTGACCAGGAGTCGATCATCCTCGCAAACTGCAGCAATCATTATAGAAAGGATGGGAACGGCCATGAGAACGGCCAAAACCAGTGCCGAAATCAGAGGCGGAACGCTGGCGGCTTCGCGCAAGAGCAGCGAAATGAAGAAGCCCAGGCAAAAGGGAACTACAATTGCCCAGAAAGGCATTAGCGCGCCCATGATGAATAAGCCTACCCGCTGCGGCGTGCTGCGATATTCGATTGCGACTTCAAGTTCCGACACGGAATCCCTGCTAGGAATCTAGAAAGAGTTTTCACAAGCGCATAACTTTGCTCTTCTTATTCTAGCCAAGTGTTCAAAAAAGGATCCGGGTTTGGTGGGGTTTTTACCTCAAATCAATTCTTTTCAGGCTTATCCCCAGATTCTACTAATTCCATGGGCAGTCTTTTGGCGATGGCAAAAACAGCTGGAGGGCAGATTCCTGCCAGCCTTTCGAAGACTTTGGCGGGATGAGTGAGCACGATTTCCGAGCTGCCGCCTTTCTCCAGGGCTTTAATGACGTCGTGAGAACATTCTTCCGAACTGATTGACAGGAAGCTGCGCATAAGGAAGCCTGAAAGGCTCTTTTGATTGCCGATGGCAGTGGGATTCTTCATTTTGGCGACTTGATTCTTTTCGAAGAACTCGGTGCGCACCCAACCCGGGCAGACAGTGATTATGTCGATGTTCTTGGCGGCAAGCTCCGCTGCCATGCCTTCGGACATGCCTGTCAGTGCGAACTTGCTGGCTGCATAGCAGACGCTGCCAGGGAAGGAAATTTTTCCCGCCACAGATGATATGTTGACGATCTTGCCTTTGCCGGCTTTGATGAAATGTGGCAAAACGGCATACGTTAAGCGCAAGGGCGCAAAGAAGTTGACATTGAAAACATGCTCCCAGTCCTCGACTGTCAATTTCATGATCGTGCCCGGCTTGGCCAGCCCGGCATTGTTGATCAGGACATCAATACCGCCAAAGCTTTCCAGACAAGTGTTTACAGCGGCATCAGTAACTGATTTATCGCCTACGTCACCAACTACTTTGACAGCCTTTCCGCCTGCTTCCTCAACGGCCTTGCAGGTTTCCTCGAGCTGGGCTTCCGACCGGGCATTCAAAACCAGCCTGGCCTGGTATTTCCTGGCCAGCTCCAGCGCCATCGCTTTGCCAATACCTGACGAGGCGCCGGTGATTATGCCCTTGAATTGACCGCTCAGACCGCGCTTAGAAGCCATTGCTGTTCCTCTTTTCGTGCATTTAAGTAAATTGTAGTTGACCCAATTCTAGTCACTCAATTATAGAGTGCCTTGATTCTCACAAAGTTTTCACAGGGCGGCTTTAGGATCAAATTTGAGGGGAAATGGGTTTTTTTTGTGGTTTTCTAACAAATTGTATGAATAGCGCGCTTCTGTCGGAATGTTTGCGGGAGCTAAGCGCCAAGCTGGATTCGCGGGACATCCTTTTGTCCGATGCGATTCTTAAAGCGCTGAAAGTCTTGCGTATTTTTTATAGCAACGAAAGGTTGCAATTTTTCAATAGAGAATTGCTAGGCTATTTGCAAGAGGAAATGGTAGAGATTGAGGCAAGCAAAACCAGGAAGGAAGAAGGGGCTGTTGCGGAGCAACAGATCGTCGCATACAGGTATTTGACTGGTTTTTGGGTGGATGAGTCTGTGCTCAAGCGGGGCGTCAATACAATTGCCTGCCTGCACAGTCAAAAGATTTCGCTCTTTTGCAATTACGGTGTGGGAGAAATCGAACAATTGATCGCGCGGCTACACTGCGACGATCAAAACTATATAGGTATCAAATTGCACGAAGGCTCGTCTCGAGTTTTTCTCTGCCGCGCCAGCCAGATATATCGCTTGTACAGCGCAATCAGGCACCAAGTAAAATTAAAGATAGACAGCTTGATTGCGCAACTGAACGATCAAACTGCGCCGAGCTAGAAATTTCGCTCCGTAATCCTTTGTTAGGAACTGGGTTGGTTTCTAAACCGGCAAGCTCATGCCAAAAGAATCAGCGCTTCCACTCCGTAGAGCGCCATCAATTCTGAGAATACAGGATTGTAATCTTCTTCGTTTAAAACCTGAGTCAAGGCTGATATCGGCCTCAATGCCGACAATCGTTTTCTTGCCTCAGTCAGGGCCGTTTCACCATAGGCGGTGGCAACTTCCGTTTGTCTCAATTTCCAACCGCGCATGAGAAGGAGAAATGCTTTCAAGCAAGGAAATGCAAAAAAGACGCTAATGAAAATCAACTCCTGCGCGTTTTTCAGTCCCATGAGAGTTAAAAGCAAGAAGCCGCCCGTGAAAATGAGAGCACTGGCGCCCAGGGCAATCAGGCTCAAAACGACCATCATTACTTTTGTTGCTGCTTTCAAGATTTTGAGACGAATGCTTTCTCGACACAAGGTAGTGGCCAGCGTTTCGAATTCCGTCAAATAAGGAAGAAATTCTCGGGCGGCAAAAATTGCCGTGATGAAAAACGAAGAGAACATGGCGGCAAGAGTCATGATCAAAGCGGCAATTGCGGTGGTCGGCATTGTGGCAAAGGACCCGGCTGCGATGAGAGAGAAGAGGAAAATCAAGGCAAATATTGAAAGCCCAAGAAGGGACACATTTGTTGCGGCTTGCAGTCGCTTTTGTTCGCTGACAAGCAGACGGTTCTCGATTAGATAATTGCGAATCGAATCATCAAAGGCATGCTGGTATCCGGCTGAAATGAAATCGGCCAGCAAGCGCATTACTCCGGCTACCGAGAAATACCGCTTGAGCTGCCGAGGATCGGCGATGATGTCCTTTACAACCAGTTTGAGCGACTTTGTGCAAAAGACGTAAATGGCATAGATTTTTTTGACGAAACCAACCGGATTTTGTTTTGGATCCGGCGGCATGTATGGATCGACCTTTTTTAGTGCCCATTCTTTTGCCGTGTCTTTGGCCAGCGTCCACATTTTTTTCTCGTATTCTGCAGGCTCCGGAATCACGGCGCCCAGCTGCAGTTTTGCTGCGCGCTGCAATAGATCGACGCCCATGACGAGCAGCGCATGATTGGTATCTCCGCCTCTAAGCATGTAGCCAATTTCGACCGGACGCAAAGAGACTTTTTTTTGCGCAGGAGCAGGTATAAGGCTGGTGCCCGTGCCGGCATCATCTCTTTTCATGCGCGCTTCAATTGTGGCGGCCAGCCAACTCGTCAGCGCAATCACTGTCATTGAAAACGCAAAGGAGTAAAGATTGAGAATGTCCGGTGTCATGAGGCGAATGCCAGAGACGTAATTTCGCTTAGGTCTTTCACACCCTCAGTGTAAACCAGCACAATCCCCTTGTGGGATCGTGCTGGAGACGACGCTTTTGGCGGGATAAACTTTTCTAGCCTGCCATGGTCGACGGCACATATGCCGGAGCCATGTGAACGCGCTTTTGTGCTGCTTTGCGAATGTTTTCGGTCAATTCTTGCAGCGCCAGTTTGGGGTTGATGTAGCCGTCGAGATCTTTGCCCAGGGCGTATCCCATCGGTGCAATATCGCTTTCGTGCATAACCAGAAGGGCCGGATTCGATGCAACCGACTTGAGTTTGGCTGTGGCTGCACTTTCTTCTGCAAGCAGGCTGAAGTCGAGAAGGACAACATCCGGTTGATGGAAGGCAGCGCAATCAATGAGCTTTGCGCCACTGCAAGTGGTGCCCACTACTTCCATATCTGAATATTGCTCCAACCACAAGAGCAAAGAGACGAGCTTTGCGCCGTCCGGCTGAGCTATGAGGAGTTTGGTGCGGGAATTCATGATGCACTCCGAGGGGAAAGGAGAAGCGGAAATACGCAAGCGGAGACCCGGGCTTACAGAGTAAGTTCCCGAATTCGTTCTTAACTAGAACACACGAAAAAAACTAAAGACAACCTAAATATTGATACAAGTGTATACCTTTATCTAGCGTTTTAGAACATCCAAGTAGTACCAGCCAATATGGACCGGGAAGTACTCTAGATGCACACGCATTGGCTCTTTGATCTGGCTGCCAAGGGAAATTGTAGAGATAAAGTTAATCCCTTATTGAGCCAGTGATACCGCGCGTTCCGCCGATGTGAAGGGGGACAAAGCAGCACTTTGCGTCCGCCATGCACCACGCTCAAACGTGATGTGGTGCAGGAAAGCAGCATTATTGGTAGATGCAAAATCGGCCCTGACATGGGCACCGCGCGATTCATTTCTCAAGGAGCAAGCTTTGGCTATCAGCTTTGCCACCAAAAGCATATTGGCGGATTCGCGCTCATATCTGTCTATGCCTTGCTTGTATATAGAAATGGAAGTCAGTTGCTCTTCAAGTTTGGCCAGACCCTGGGCGTTTCTAACCAGCCCTGCTCCTCGATACATCAAGTTCTTAAGAGCTTCTCTGTCGGCCGGCACCGCATACTGGCGGCAATGGGCCAACCAGGTTTCAGTGAGGGCCGCATTCTTCTTATAAGGAATGGTTTTGAACGGCTGAGAGCTTATGTGTTTCGCCAGGTTCAAAGCCATCACGCCCGCTTCTAAAAGTGAATTGCTGGCCAGCCTGTTGGCACCATGTAGACCGGTGGATGCACATTCGCCCAGAGCATAGAGCGACTGCAAACTGGTTTGACCTTTGGCATCTGCAACGATGCCGCCCATGTAATAGTGGGCAGCAGGACAAATTGGAATCGGCTCTTTGAGCGGGTCGACGCCCAGCTGTCTCAAAGTGGAAACGATATTTGGAAACTTGTTTTCAATGTGGTCTTCGCCGATCGGTCGTAAATCAAGATAGACGCTGGCCAGATTTCGCTCCAACATTGTCTGGTGAATGGCCTTTGCAACTGTGTCTCTTGTCGCCAGCTCGCCATCTAAGTGGAAGTCGAAAGCAAAGCGGTGATTGCGGTCGTCAACAAGAATGGCTCCCTGTCCTCTGACTGCTTCGGAAATCAGGAAGGCCGGATAGCCTTCTTTGCAAAATGCCGTCGGGTGGAATTGAACGAACTCCAGATCGGCCAGTTTTGCACCGGCGCGTGCCGCCAGGGCAATACCGTCACCGGTGGCAACAGACGGATTGGTGGTGCGAGTGAAAATCTGCCCGGCGCCGCCAGTCGCCAGAATCACATGCGATGCCGCCACCGAGACAATACCGTCTTCGGTGAGGAGCAGTACTCCTGTGACGACGCGCGGTGCCAGTGGAGTGGCCTGGAAATATAAAAGATCAAGAGCAAAGGAATTTTCAAGAATAATCGGACGTTCCAGATTATCTCGATCCGCAGCCTTCTCCTGGAGAGATCTGGCCAGCCCTTCAGCTATGGTTTTTCCGGTTGTATCTTTGGAATGCAAAACGCGCGGACTTGAGTGACCACCTTCCAAATGCAATGAAGGGATGCCGGCATTTGTCTTATCGAAGTGAACACCCAGTGCCGTTAGCTTTTCAACAAGCTCGCCACCACCATTGACAATTTGCTCGGCGACAGCTTCGTTTACGAGACCGGCGCCGGACTTAATCGTGTCTTTGAGATGCGCTTGCCTTGAATCAGTGACACTGTCTTTGAGTACTGCCGCCAGGCCTCCTTGCGCGTATCTTGTGTTTGAATCGAGCAGTCCGGCCTTGGTGGCAATCAGCACTCGTCTGCCTGCCGTCACCAGCTCGTGAGCCAGAAGCAGCCCGGCCAATCCGGAGCCGATGATGACGGCATCTACTTTTTTGGTTGTGTGAATTTCAGGCATATTCGAAACTCTTTGTACTTTTTGGGTACTTGCCTGTTTGCTAAAAACCTGGCGTTTGGGTTGGCGTGCTTTTGCCGGTTTACCCTATGGCGACCATTCTCTCGATGGAAAGGCGGGCTTTTGCTGCGGTATCTTCCGGCACGGTCACCTGGAACTGGTCGTTAGCCAGGGCTGCATGCAGTTTTTCCAGAGTGATCATTTTCATGAACTGGCAGCTCATCTCGTCGGAGATCGGAATGAATTCTTTGTCCGGATTTTCTTTTTTCAGTCTGTGCAATATGCCTTCTTCTGTGGCGACGACAAATTGCTTGGCCGGTGACTGGCAGGCTCTTACGATCATGCCTTCGGTAGAGGCCACTTTGAGCTGATCGCCTTTGTCCTGTCTGGCCACTCTGTCGAGATATGGTGTCAGGCAGCCGCATTCCGGGTGAATCAGGAGTTCGGCTTCGGGATGCTCTTTCATTTTCTCGTCGATTGCCCGAGGGTGAATGGCCGCATGAACGTGGCATTCGCCCATCCATATGTGCATGTTCTCGCGTCCGGTCATGCGTTTGACCCAGGAACCAAGGAAGACATCAGGCAGAAAGAGAATTTCTTTGTCCGGGGCGATTGATTTCACTACTTGCAGGGCGTTGCCCGAGGTGCAGCAGTAATCGGATTCTGCTTTGATGGCGGCCGTTGTATTTACATAGGAGACGACGACGGCGCCCGGATGCTCGGCTTTCCAAGCCAGAAGACCTTCCAGTGTTACCGATGCTGCCAGCGAGCAGCCTGCCTCCAAATCCGGAATCAGAACGCGCTTGTCGGGGCAGAGAATGGCAGCTGTCTCAGCCATAAAGTGCACGCCGCAAAAAACGATGACATCGCTTTTGGTGGCAGCGGCCTGGCGAGAAAGCCCCAGTGAATCGCCGACGAAATCAGCGATGTCTTGAATAATCGGAATCTGGTAGTTGTGCGCCAGAATGACGGCGTTGCGCTTCTTTTTGAGTTCGCCTATCTCTTGAACGAGTTTTTCTGTGCGTCCGGAATTGATTTTTGTGGTGTTCATAGTTGTTGTCATATGCCTATCTCAACCTCGAGGCTGATATCAATGGATTTGACCGAATGGGTCAAGCTGCCGACAGAAATGAAGTCGACGCCTGCAATTAAATAGCGGTCCAAAGTCTCCAGAGTGATGCCTCCGGATACTTCGATCTGTGCTTTCTTTTGGATAAGTTCTACACAGCGGACTATTTGAGCAGGGGTCATGTTGTCGAGCATGATGATGTCACAAGAGCTGTCCAGTGCTTCTTGGACTTCTAAAAGAGAAGTTGTCTCAACTTCGATGCGCTTTCCTTTGTATAAGGAACGCGCCGCCGCAACCGCTTGGGTGATGCCTCCGGCGCAGGCAATATGATTGTCCTTAATCAAGATTTGGTCGTAAAGCCCAATGCGGTGATTGGTGCCGCCGCCCAGACGGACTGCCTGCTTGTCAAAAACTCGCAAGCCGGGTGCAGTCTTTCGCGTATCCAGGATTTCGATGCCAAAGGGCTTTGCCTTTTCGGAATAAAGACGAGCGCTGGTGGCAATGCCGGACATTCGTTGCATGAGATTAAGAGCGGTGCGCTCGGCGGTCAAAATCGAGCGAGCCTTGCCGGTAATGGTGGCAATGATTACTGGCGCTGTTTCAATAAAAGTGCCGTCCACAATAAGAGACATGAACTGTAGTCCGGGGTCGACCATTTTAAAGACCAGTTCGGCAACGGACAGACCAGCAATCACCGCCTGGTTGTCTTTGGCTATCAGGGTGGCTGTGGCCTGCTTTGTCTCGGAAATGGTGGAATTGGAGGTGACGTCGCCTTCTTCACCGAGATCTTCTAAAAGGGCAAATTCGATTGCTTTTTGCGCCAGTTGCTTGCTGTAGAAGCTTTCTGTGGACTGCCCGGACGGGTCGGTATTCGACTCAGGGGCGGGACCTGAATTCGGCGCGCTTCTGTACTTGGTGGAGGTGGAAACGGTCATGGTGTGGCTCTTTTGAAATTTGCGACCTGGTTACGATAGCTTAATCGATTCAGTAATTGTTAATTCTACGTTATACCATTTAACACTTGATTTGTCTATATATTGTTTATCTCGTGAGCATATTGCGCAATAAATCCCGAAAATCAATGCTTCTGGGGTTTTGGTTAGATTGACGGTTGTAGATATCAAATGTTCCTTGAACATGTGATAGGTGTGCTAGTAAGCGTAGATTAAACTGTTAGTTTGACTTAATTGGGGAAAACGCCATCCTTAAACCCAGAAAGAGTCTGTGTTTATGTGATTCAAGAGTAATTTTCGGAGTAATATATGGATTGGCTGCCAACTATGGCGCTATGCCAGTGGCGTTTCTAAGTTCATTCGGCGTAACTCTTCTGAGGACGTTTCGTGAGTAAGGCGCTTAATTTGCCTAAGTTCCGATTTCGGGCTCCTTTCATGATTGCAGCGCTCATTCTCCTGATGGGCGGCGTCGCTCTGGCCGAATCGGATGTTTATTTCAACTTAAAACGCACCCGAGAGGCTCTTCTTGCTCAAAGGCAGGAATTGCTCAATGCGCAGCAAGCAGTTCAAAATCAATTGGGTGAGCTGCAAAGGCGCAGCGACCGCATCGATGCTTATCTCAAAGACAATGACAATTCCCTCCGCGACGTGGAAGGGGCCCTCCGCACAACCAAATAGGTGAGCGCCATGCGCACGCAAAACTCCCAAAATCTCTTCTCATTTCTGGCGGCTACCCTGGTTCTGGCATGCCTGACCCTGCCCTGTAAGCCGGCTCTGGCTGTTGAGGGCGAGGATGCTTCTGCTTGCAAAATAAGCTGTGTGGAGCCAACCACAGGTTGTGCAGAATCAGCAAAGATCATCGAGGAATTGAAGGAAATCGTGCATGCCATCAATACCGGCAACATCGATAAGGCCGCCGAATTTTACGATGATAGCTGCACAACCATCGACAGAGGAACTCACAAGCTGATTTCTGGAAAACAAGCAGTAATAGACGATCTCAAGAAAAGGATGGAACTGCATGCCCCCAATTCTCAAGAGCCTCTCAAATCACTGACAATTGACCACCCCTATGCCTTTGTACACGGCGATACAGCCACGGTCACTTTTGTGGCATACAAGGAGTATGGGGGCGAACATCCATATAAGATGGAGTCGCATTGTACTGATATATTTGTGAAGCGCGGCGACATGTGGAAAAAGTTGCATTATGTGAGCAACTGGAAACGGGTAAAGTTAAAGGGCTAGTTTATTCAGCTTCTAAAAGTTTGGGCTTTGCAGTCAGATGATGGTTACTGAGTGGGAAAAATATAAAGACTCTGCAGAGCAACTTGTGCAGATGGGCCGCTATTCGGAAGCGGAAAATTTCTGGATGTTGGCTGTAAAATCCGCCGACGGCTTTCACGAAAACGACCCCCGCACCACCTACACCCTGGATCGCCTCGGAGATTGCTTTATCAAGCAACAGCGTTATGCTGAAGCCGAGCAGGTTTTCACGATGGCCCTGGAAATCAGAAAGAACGTGCTGGGTCCAACGCATCTCGACGTCGGCAAAAGCTTGAGCCAGATTGTCGATTTGATGCAAATTGAGCAGAAGTTCAACGAAGCTGAGCCGCTTCAACTGGAAATTCTCTCCATCTACGAAGTGAATTTTGGCGCAGAACATCCAGGCGTCGCCACGATTGTGCTCAATTTGGCTCAGTTTTATCACAGCCTCAAACGTTACAACGAAGCCGAACTCTTCTATAAACGCGCGCTGGCAATCAAGCAAAAACTCTATGGATACCGCAGTCCGGAAGTGAAGGGATTGACGGAGAAATATGCGGCCATGCTGCAGGAGTGTGATCGCTCTCAGGAAGCTGAATCACTTGTTGAAGAAGTGCAGGGCACCGCTTCTGGTGTCTGGCGGGCTATCAACGCCAAGCGCGAAGAAGAAGTGAAAAGCAAAGGCGACAAGATGAGACGCAGCGGATTCTTCGATCGTTTCAAGAAAGACCGATAAACATTAACGTCCTAAAGCGCGCCATTGATTGGGTTAAGGCGCCATTTTGGGCGTCATTTTGGGCATAAAATAACTGGCCGGCGTCAGTACTGGAATCGATCTGGGCAGGCGTTCGAGACCTTTTAGAAGAATAATGCCAGAAACAGAAATTATCCACAAGGCATACGATAAGGTCCTGGAGCGCACGGGGCGTCTTTTCGATCAACAGCGCAAAAAGAACTTCGTCATGCAGGACAGATGGTTTGCCGGGCTTTTGCTCTGCGAGTGGATAGCCGGCATGTTGTTGTCGCTAACTGTGTCCAGTCAACTCTGGGCACAGGTTGATAAAACAGTAGTGTCGCAGTTTCCTGTAGCGACACTGCTTGGCTCTTCAATCATTGCCTTTCCCATTTTTATGGCCGTCAAGTTTCCGGGCCACGCTTTTACACGACATTCAATTGCTATTGCCCAGATGCTTATGTCCGGTCTGCTTATTCAATTGACGGCAGGCCGTCTGGAGACGCACTTCCATATTTTCGGTTCGCTGGCTATTCTTGCTTTCTACCGCGACTGGCGCGTACTTCTTACCGCATCAATTGTCACTCTTCTGGACCAACAGATGCGCGGAATGTATTGGCCGCATTCTGTTTATGGTGTTGAGTATGCCAGCCCCTGGAGAGTGCTCGAGCACGGAGGCTGGATCACTTTCGAAGATCTGTTCTTAATTCGCTCCATCATCACCAGCACCAAAGAATTGTGGGACAACTGCCAGAGACAGGCGGAATTGGAAGCTACCAATGTAATTGTCGAAGCGAAAGTTGAGGAGCGCACTCGCGAGTTGCGCGTCACCGAAGAGAGATTTCGTTTGCTCAGTTCAGCCTCTCCGATTGGTATTGTTCTTACAGATGCTGCCGGCAATTGTCTGTACGTCAACAGACGCTGGGAGGATCTCTCCGGTTTGTTGCACGATTCCTGTCTCGATAGAGGTTGGCTGAATTGTATTCACCCTCACGATCGAGATCATGTGATCGCCAAATGGATGGATTCAATCGGAGAATCAAATGAGCACGTCACAGAATTCCGCGTTGAAAGAGAAGATAAGCCACTGGCCTGGCTGCATTCCAGGGTGACATCGATTGGTGACTCCGAGGGCGTTTCACGCGGGTACATCTGGACATTTGAAGACATCACCGAAAGAAAGAATGCAGAAGCAAATCTATTGATGCAATATGCAATCACTGATGCGCTTGCCGAATCATCGGATTTATCCGATGCCTCTCCTAAGATGTTGAAGGCGATTTGCATGAATCGCAAATGGTCTTTAGGCATACTCTGGATGCTTGACGCTCAGGACGAAGTTCTCAGGTACGAAGGCAGTTGGTGCGATCCCGAGACGGATTTGAAGCAATTGATTGAGAATTCCCGCCGCATGACCTTCGGGCGCGGTGATGGTGCGCTCGGCATTCCGCTGGTCAGCGGACAACCATTCATTGCCCAGACGGCGGCAGAGTCCGGTCTAAAGGGCAGGACAGAGACCTTGCCGGAGCGTTTTGGATACATGTCATTTCCTGTCACGGAAGACGATCAAGTATTCGGTGTACTTGAATTTATGAGTGAGGAATCGATAAAGGCAGATGGCGAATTTTTCCTGATGTTGAATTCTGTGGCCACGCAAATAAGTCAATTCGCCGACCAGATGTCTGCAGAAATGAGGTTGAAAGACAGTGACGCGCGGATCCGCGCCATGTTGGAAAGTGCAATCGATGGAATCGTCACATTCGATCTAAGCGGTGTGATCGAACTGGTCAATCCTGCTTTTGAACGTATTCTCGGCTTTGATGCCGATGACGTTTTAGGAAAAACAGTGTCGGAAATTATTCCAGGCGAAACAACAGTCGACAGAATCGGCGATCGAAAAATTAGCACCATTCAAAACGTTCTCGATGATCTGAAAGCTCATAATTACAGTGATAGAGAATTGATTGTGCGCCGGGCCGACAACAGTTTGATTCCTGTGGAATTCCGGGTCAGTGAAGTAGTCCTGGGCACGAGAAACTTCTACTCCGGCATTATCCGCGATATTACTGAAAGAAAGGAAGTAGAACTGCGCGTCAGCGAGTTTTACTCGACTGTGTCTCACGAGTTGAGAACACCTCTCACTTCCATTCGCGGTGCGCTTGGTTTGATGGAAGGCGGCGTCGTTGGTGAAATCCCTGATGAAGCGCTGGAACTGGTCAGTATCGCCAGAGTCAGTTGCGATCGTTTGATTCGCCTGATCAACGACATTCTCGATTTGCGAAAAATTGAAGCTGGAAAGCTAGAACTTAAGTTGGAATCGCTCGATTCCGAATCAATGGTAAAAGCAACGGCGGATTCGCTGAGAGGCATGTGCGAAGAGTACGGAGTCTCAATCGCTGTGCATGTCGACGACAAGCGACCTGTGAAAGGCGATCACGATCGCGTCGTGCAGATCCTGACAAACCTGGTATCGAATGCGGTCAAATTTTCCGGTCCGGAAGGAAAGCTGGACGTGCGAGTTGTTGGTGGCACCAATGGTGCCGTGCGTTTCGAGGTCGAGGACAATGGCCCCGGTATTCCCGAAGGTGAAATGCACCGCTTATTCGGAAAGTTTCAGCAGCTTGACTCCTCCGACACTCGAGCGCAAGGTGGCACAGGTCTGGGGCTGGCAATTTCCAAGGCACTTGTTGAAAAGCACAATGGCAGAATCGGCGTAAAAAGTGTGGAAAAAAAGGGCTCCACCTTCTGGTTTGAAATTCCTGCCGACGCCGGAGCACAGTCGAACTGATAACCCGCGTAGCCGCCGCGTTGCACGCGGCAATTAGTTTTTTGAATTCGCAGTTGTTTTGAATTCGCAATAATTTTGAATTCGCGATATTTTTTGAGGGCGCGTGCAACGCTCGGGCTACAGGATTAGAAGCCAGCGTCGCCTTTACTGGCAGGCGCACCTTTCGGCAGGATCAGCTGATCGTCTTTCTTATCGCCTGCAGCCGCTTGATCCGGCTGTATGACGGCATTTTTGATCAAGGCAAAAATTGGTGCCAGTTGTTTACCAGGACTGGCTCGCTCGAAGCCTTCCATCGCATACTTTGCTTTCTCTAGATTTCCTTCCCGAAAGCGGCTCAGGGCAAGATAAAGCTTTGCCGTGTGCCAATCGGGAGCTCGTTGGATAACCTTTACGAATTCCTGGGAAGCTTCGGCGTTATTTCCATTTGCCAGATGAATCATGCCGCTCTGCATCATTAAGTATGGATCATTTGAAGAGAGCGAGATCAGGTTTTTCAGTTCAGAAAGTGCGCTATCGGCTTTGCCTTTTCTTGCCAGTTGAGCACGTTTTGATTCGAATTTGGGCAGGTCGAGAAAACGCGCCTGGATAAGGCTCTCGTTATCATAATAGTCTTTTGTGAAAGGGTCGAAGTGGAAGTCGTGTTGCGGCAAGTATCCAATCGAGACCATGTCGAATCTAGGCGAACCATTTTTGGTTGTACGGGGAAGGCTGGACAGCTGCTTTGCCGCTGCCTGTCCATTGCCTTGCAGATAGTCCATTTCGGCAAGCAGGAGAGCAACTTGTCTGCCGCCGGCGGAGCCGGCTTGTTGAGCGGCTGAACGTGCGATTGGAAAGTTGCCGTTTAGGTAATGCAACAAGGTCAGACCTTTATATGCAGCCTGAGAATAAGAAGAGCGTTTTGCACATTCACGCAGATTATTCTCCGCATCTTCGATTTTTCCATCGCGCAAATATGCGTAACCTATGTCGGTGTAAATTTGCACTACATCCTGATTTGCTTGCAGCACTTTCACCCAGATTGCGATCGCCTGCTCATACCGGTGGGAAAGAAAATGGCTGAACCCCACCGTCAAATATGTTTCTCTGGATTTGCTGTCCTGGGAATATGCTTGTTTCAGCGCGTCCAGCGCTTCCTGATAGCGCCCTTTGATATTGAGCGCCATACCCAGAAGCATGAATGGTAATGGATCGGTTGGATCTGCGTGTGTTCCTTCTACGAGCAGAGGCACCGCCTCATCTGTCTTGCTGAGGACGAGTTTGTTCAAAGCGGCTGATGCCATTCGTTGCGATTTTTCTCGAGCGGCTGTATTCCAATGCTGGGTTTGGGAGGACGAAAATTGTGAGCAAGAAGCTGCCAAAGCGAGGGACAGGATAAGGCAACCTTTCACTTTTGCAGATCTTAAAAATGGCGGTTTTGTGATCATGAAAATGCCTCGGATCAAAACATGAATACAGGTCGATCGGGCAGTTTTTCAAATTCTTCCAGGGAGAATGTATACAGTCTTGCCGGTCTAAAAGAGCCTTCCTGAGACGTCTCGTTCAATTCCTGCAAAACCCCTGTATTGAGAAATTTCTTTCTGAAATTGCGGTTGTCGACAACTTTCCCGAGCACGGCTTCATACACGGATTGTAAGTCTCGCAATGTGAATTTCTCAGGCAATAGCATAAATGCTGCCGGTGAATATTCGAGTTTGTATTTGACGCGCTGTCGCGCATAAGAAATTATGCTGGCATGATCGAATGCCAATTCGGGCAATTCGTTGACTTTCCACCAGGCGACGCCGCGAGCCTTGGAGCCGGCTTTTAATTCCAAACCCTCTTGTCTCAAAAGGGCAAGGTAAGAGGCAGTCACTATGCGTCCACGCGGATCGCGGTTTTTGTCGCCGAAGGTATAGAGCTGTTCCAAATACACATCGCCGACATTTGTTTCTTCCAGGAGCTCACGTGCCGCCGCTTGATCGAGCGTCTCATCTGTTTCATCAAGTGAGCCGCCCGGCAGCGCCCAGAAGGACTTGAAGGGCTCATACTTCCTCTTGACGAGAAGCACTTCCAACGCGCCCTGCTCTACAGCAAGCGCCACCGTGTCGACTGTTACTTTGATTGTTTCGGCCATGCGGCTTGGAATTTCGCTCTTTGAATTTCCGGAAAACCAACCCAATCATACACGCTTGCAGCACATGCGAGTTTTAAGCTCGCTCAGTTGCGCTCTTTTCCCAAAACGAAATTCAACCCATCTACAAAATAACTGGCGGGTGGAACACCGTGACCGGAATTCACTTCCAGGAGTCTGGTGGCGTTATTTCGTTTTTGGAGAATGTCGACCAACTCTTTTTGGAATTGAGGGGGCACGATGGTATCGCGCGATGCTGAAATGATGGAGAAGCGCGTATCGCCTCTCAATCCTTGAATGTTGGAAAGAAAACTTTGTTTGGCATAGCGCTCGGGAACGGCTTCCGGTCTGCCGCCAAAGGCATTTATCAGAGCAGGAGGTATGGTTGTGTTTTTCGTCTCCTTAAAAAGACGAGCCAGATCGCCTGCACCTTCGGCACTGACGGCTCCGATAATTTTTGCCTTCAGATCATCGGGTGCCAGTGCCGTGTAAGTGAGGGCAGTGCAGCCACCCATGGAAGTGCCAAGAATGATAATTCGATTGACCGGATATCTTTGGATTAACTCGCGAATGTTTTGAGAAATATCGGAAATTGCCGCATCATTTCCCCATGACCAGGCGCGCCGGTAATTGAGGGAAGCAAAAATAATGTCGGGGTGAGTATCGCAAACTTGTTTTGCAATTGGTTCTTGCTGCGGACATACGAAGGGCTCAAGGAATGTCGAACCCATGCCGTGCAAATAAATAATCAGGTCGTATCCGGCAGGCGGTTTTGGTGCCCGCGCCGGCAGCACACCAAAGCTGTCTTCTTGCCCGTCAAAATGGCTGACAAAATTGCTTTTGATAACGTCGCTCGAACTGAGGACATCATTGACTCGGCTTTGCCCGCGCAATACGGCCAGATTCTGGGCAAGCAAATTTTTCTCGCGCTTCACGTGCTTAAGATGTGCTGCTGTTTGTAAAAACCAGACGAAGAAAAATATGCCGACCAGATTGAGCAAGCAGGAGACGAACAGAGCAGTAACGACAAGACTTGGTTTTCGGATCATTTTCTTCCCACAGCCGACTTTTGGATTCTACCGCCTTGCCCCATGAATTGCTTGTTCGATGTTAAGCCTGCACCACTGGGAATAAAAGCTTGGAGGTTGAGAATGGCAGTGGTAAAGCGAATGGCAATATTATTCGTCATGTCTGCGCTTGTTTCGGCGTTGCCTTCATTTGCCGACAATACAGAACTGGCGAGGGATTTGAACCGCCAGGCCGCTAATCTTTTTGAGGAAGGAAAACTGGCTGCGGCCGCGGAAAAGTATCGCCAGGCCATTCAACTCAGCCCACAGGCTCCCGGTTATCACAGCAATCTGGCCCTTGTGCTCAAAGACTTGAACGAACTGGCAACCGCCGAGCAGGAAGCCCGGCTGGCGGTAAAGCTGAATGCGCAAAAATCTTCTTATCGTTACAACCTGGGCGTAATTTTGCAAAAAGAAGGGAAATTCCAGGAAGCTGAGACTTGCTTTGGCGAGGTCGTGAAGACTAACGCGCTGGATGCGGACTTTCGTTATCGGCATGCTCAGGTGCTCTTCAGGCTCGATAAATTTCAAGAGGCTGAAAACGAGATGAAACTGGCGCTCCTCGTTAAGCCGAATGAGAGGGATTATCATCTTCTTTTAGGCGATGCTTATTACAAGCTAGGCAAGAAAGAAGAATCGCTTTATGAATATCGGCGCTTTTTGGAAGGTCAGAGCGAGGCGGAGATGACCCCAGACCTTAAAGCTCGGGTAGACTATCTCAAACAGGTCTTGAATACCCGTTAGCCTGTGATTTGCTAAGGTAATGAAACAAACAGATAATCTGGAATAGAGATGGTTGATCAGCCCAAACCTAAGGTGGATGACAAGACGCAAGCGCAGTTGGCTAAGCTCGCTCTTGTCCAGAGGCAGCTCACGGTCGTTGCACTGACCTTTGCCGCGCTCTTTCTCTGTTGTCAAGTGGCGTCTTTTTTTGCAGACATTTTGCGCATTCTGGGCATTTCGCTTTTGCTCTCATATTTATTTATCAATGTTGTCGATTGGCTGGAGAAATATGTTCGCTCACGAGCTGCGGCAATCTTTATCGTCTATCTAGTCCTGGGTGTAACAGCGATTGTGACGGCGGTTCTGGTTTTGCCGGCCATGGTCTATCAGCTTGCCCAGTTAGGCGAAACGATTTTCCAGCAGATTCCACAAATTGTGGATAAGTTGGTGGCTGCGCTGCATCCGCTTGAAGAAAAGCTGCATGCCGCCAAGATTGAAGTGAATGCCATGGACATTTTGTCTTCTGCCGCCTCCAATCTTCCCCGTTTTGATTCAACGCTATTTTTTGCGCGCATGAGCGATATGGCATTTTCGACCATGACCGTTTTCATGTACGGATTGAGCGTCCTGGTTGTTTCGTTTTACTTTTTATTGGATGGACACCGAATCAGAGATTCGATCATCAAGCTTTTTCCACGCCGGCTGCAGCTTCGCTGTCACTCAATGGCAGAGCAAATGGACAACAGCTTGCAGGCTTTTTTCCGCGGTCAAATTGTGCTTGGTCTTCTCTTCGGCGGAGTGATGATCGGCGTGTATTTTATGCTCGGCATGCATTATGCGCTGATTCTGGGCGTATTTCTTGCGGTTTGGGAAATCGTGCCGGTAATCGGACCGCCGATTGGATTTATTCCTGCCGCCATTGTTGTGGCCATTGATGGAATGGACACGATTCCCGTTAATCGCTTCGGTCAGATTCTCATTCTGTTTGCCATCTTTAATGGATTGCAATGGCTCAAGGACAATCTGGTGGCACCCAGGTATATAGGAAATGTAATCGGGTTGCATCCGGTCATGATCTTCATTGCCATCATGATTGGTGCGCGGCTGGATGGCATGCTTGGCATAATTTTTTCTTTGCCGGCGGCCTGTGTGGCCAACGTGCTTTTCAATAATTTGCTGGTGCATAATAAAACCGAACAAGCGGTTGCGGCTGGAGACGCCAGTCGTTTGCCGGACGAAACGGATATTTCTGGAGTTGGTCCGATTGCTGGAGAAAGCGGTTCTAACGGTGGAAATTCGGCTGCCGCTAATGCTGATGCTGAGTCCAAGTCGGACAGTGTTGCTAGTAGTTGAACAGTTAGTCCGCTTTTAATTGAGTGTTGCGCACTGGCTTTATTCGTGCTATACATATGTATGGTACGGAGAAACGCGCAAATAAAAGAGCTCTCCTTTCCTTGCTTCCTCTGGTGGTGGCAGGGGAGGGTTCCAAACGCATTTATAAATAAGACTAAGCATTCAAGAAAGCGTTATTAAGTATGAGCACTCAAGTTAGTGTTTTAGCGTTAAAGCAGCAATTAGAGCAACTCTTTCCGGGGAAGTGGTTTTCCGCCGAGAAGAGACATAAAGCCCTTTTGACTGGCGTGCCGGAGGTCGATGCGCGTCTGGTCAATGGACTTTTGCGCAGGCGTATTACTGAATGGGCCGGAAGCATTTCTTCAGGGAAAACTACATTGCTTAGAAAAGCGGTGGCAAATTGGTGCTCATCCGGTTTGCATGTCGCCTATGTAGATCCGTCCGGCCGTCTTTCTGCCGAAGACTGGGCATTTGTTGGTGAAGGTAATTTTGCCTCTGCTTCTACACCCAGTCTGGTTGCACCCAGAGGCAAATTTTGGGTGATCAGGAATTTGATAGAAAGTGGAAGTCCTGAATTAAATTCTATGTGGGCAGCAGAGCAATTGCTCCTCTCTCAAGTTTTTGATGTGGTTATTTTTGACAGTGAAAACCTGCGCATTACAAGTCGTTTGTATGCCAGGTTGAAGCGTGCACTTGATCGCTCGAAGGCAGCATTGATAGTTCTTAGAGATGATAAACGAGGTAACCATTCTTCTTTTAGTTGGGGTTTTCATACGCAATTGAATTTTTCTTGGGATCAGCCCATTGATTCACAAGATGGCTTGTTCGGTTGTGCAGCATTTATGCCGGCTATAAAAGGCAATGTGCTCAGGGATGGTCATTCTCAAGCTATAGAGGTGCGGGGAAAATCTTATGTCTCGAATAGCCTGTTTACGCATTCCCCGATTCCCGATCGCCGCACAGCAAAAGTATGATCCTGCTTTGAAAAACAAACCACTGGTTCTAGTTACCGGAGGTGAAGGCAAAAAGGCACTTAATCAAAAGATCGTTGCTTGTTCCATTCAAGCAAGCAAGGAATACATACAGCCTGGCATGCGACTTTCCGAAGCGCGAGCCATTTGCGGCGATTTGATTTCTTTGTCTTATGACACGAAATTATATGAGGAAGCTCAAACCGAAATTGCCAGACAATTGATCAATTTGTCACCACGCGTTTCAGGATTTGAGCCTGGAATTTTTTTGCTTGATGCGTCAGGACTTTCTCATCTGGGTGGGGAGAGCCGTTTTGCTGCTAATGCTCTCAAAATTTTAAGCAGACTCAGCTATCTCGATGCGAAGGTGGGCATTGCCGATAGTGCTTTTGCTGCATCAGTAGCCACTCATTTAAAAGACCGCCGCTGGCATATGGTGCCTTCCGGCACAGATAAGAAATTCATCTCACCAATGCCGGTCGAATATCTTCCATTAAGCGTCGAATCAGTAGAAATTTTGCGCGATCTGGGCATCAAAACTATTGGTGATTTTGCCGGTTTGTCATTGACATCGGTAGCGGAACGTTTCAGCGAGGAAGGAAGAAGAGCACACGAACTTGCCCTCGGGCTCGATCACAGGCGTCCGACTTTGCCCCAGGTTTTCAAAGACAGACAATGCTCGATGGAAATCGGTGCACCAATTGATTCTTTGAATCAGACTCTCTTTATTTTGAAATCACTGATCGACAGATTAACTGCCGATTTGAAAAGAGATGGTTTATGCGCTGAAGAACTCTCGGTCAGTTTTTTCAATGAAGATGATTTATTTGACGAGCGCCCAATCAAATTGATTGCTCCAACCAACAGCGCCAAGTTTCTCATTGAAGTAATCAAACTTTCATTGGAAACCACAAAATTGCAGCGTGAATTCACCGGTGTGCGTATTTCTGTCCAGCGCTTTTGCGGTGAGACCTGGCAGCAATCGCACCTTTCCATTTCTGACCATGCAGTCGACGAGCAGCTTGAATTGAGCGAGCCGTCGATGCTGCTTTTGCAACGCCTGACCACAAGACTGGGTGAAGGAAAAGTAGTACAGCCTCAAGCAAGCGATGGATACGGATTGGCAGGAAACGGTTGCTGGATGCCAGTCATTGACACTAAAGCAAGAAGCGTCAAGCGCACAGTTGCAGAGACTTATAAGCAGGCAATTGCTCCTCTGGATGTGGACTACATTTTGAAAAGAGCTGGTGCATCAGGTCTTGTCTCCAATCTGGTGTTAAAAAAACCGCCAGAACCTGTCAAAGTAATGGTCGAACTTAAGGACGGCAGGCCTGCTTCTCTGGCATATTGCGGTCATTGGTATCGCATCTCACTGATTACTACTCCTGAATGCCTGTCCGGCTTCTGGTGGGACAAAATGATCAGAAACTCTTACTACGTAGCTATGATCCAACCATCACAAAAGTCCGAAATTAGCGAAAGTCTGGTGGTTCTTCTGGCCAAAGAGCATATCCAGGAAACCTGGCAGATTGAGGGGGTTTATGACTAAAAGTTCCGGGACCGCGAGCTGAAAGCCTGTGCATGGACTTTTCCCAGATTAATCTTGTCCCTGACCAAAAATGCCCGCACTGCGTATACATACGTTTTGGCAGAAAGGGCAACAAACTCCGATAATGACCTCCAGACTTGAGCAGTACCAACCTGCTCTTGCTTCCGCGCAAGATGAAACTGCTGAGCGACTCTTTTGGAGCGCCCATGATTTTGGGCAGCCACCAAAACAGTTTGCGCTCAAAGAGATCTTTGCGCCGCAGTTCGAGCAATCAGCTTCCACGGATTGGCTCCTGGCAAGAGCCGATACGACATTCAACCGTGGCGAGAAAAACGGTCTTTCCAATGCCGTCGAAAAGCTAGACACTGCTCGCCGCGATCGGTTCAACAGCCGGATTGCAGAGATCGAAATACGGGCTGGCCAAGAAAAGCTGACTGCCTCTCAAGTGGACGCCACATACGCACAGGTCAGGCGCCTTCTCGAGGGGCACTCAAATTCACTTACAGATGAACAGCTTATAAACATTGGCGAGCAGGTTCTTTCCATGTCCGCCGACCCTACCTCCATCGACCAGGGGGTTCATGATTGCTGCGGCGCCGCCGTCGTCGAGGTTAGAACCTACATGCGCCATCCGGAATTAGCCAGCAAGTTGGTTGCAGACGTTGCCTTAAGCGGTCAGGTTATGACCGGTAAAGGAACAGTCATAGACATTGATTTGACTCCGCACGACACATCAAAACTGGCTTTTCCCAAATCCGGTCAAAGAAGCCATGCCAGCGAGTTGTTTCAAGTGGCGGCCATCAATCTGGTTCTCAACGACAGACCTGGTGCACTGGAAGGTTCTATTCGTTACATCCAAAATGACAGACGCCCAGAGGCGAGCGACACCGGCGAGAGAGTAATCGATTCGTCGGTATTTCCTCCGAAGGAAAGAAAATTTGAAGGCTTGTATGTTGCCGATGTGCTGCGCATGAACAAACTGATTACCGGCGAAGATGAGCCCGATCTTGTGCTCTGGCGCGCGCGCGAACGCGGTGCTTCCCGATATGGAAAGACATTTACTACCGAAGCGGAGATGGAAAAGGCGCTTTCTGATGCAAAACGAGACGGTAAATTGCCCGCCATTCTCTATGTCTACAGCGGCAGCGAGCCCCTCTGGCAAGACGCCCCCAACAATGCCGACGGCGGTCGAGGTAGCTGGCATTTTATAAACGTTACCGACATTCTGCCGGGCAAGCCACCTAAGGTTGAAATTGACAGCACCTGGTCGAAACGCGCCGATCATACGAAAGGTTCGGGCAAACCGATCAGTCTGTCGGATCTTTACCTGTCCACGCTCGACCCGAATGAAGCTGAAGCCGAGCTCAGGAAGCGAGTCGATGCGGACAGCACCTCAGGCAAAATCGACACCGGCAGGCAAATTGCCCTGGCTCGTCAGCAGTGGGTCAACAACAACATCAGCACAGACGGGCTGGAACAGTCACTGAGAGAATTGCTGCTCTATGCCGATTTTCGCTGGAAAAATGAGGCGAAGGCAGGAAAGTTGGATGCCGGTGAAAAGGATCGCTCACTTACAAAGCTTATGGAGTCAGTTGATCGATTGCCCTATGCCAACAAGATTCGCATGCTGGAAAGCCTGAAGAGCAAAGGTGTCATCGATGACGGCGAATACAATTCGGCCGTTGTCGCTACCGCCAATGAAATGAGCGAGCAGCGCATGATGATTACTTTTGCCGGAGAGATGACCCCGCAGTCCGAAGCTGCATTCAGAAACGCTCAGGACGAACTGGGCAAGCGCCTGCGGTCCATGAGTCCGCAAGTGCGCACTCAGGTTGATGAACAATTGAAACGAGGGCAAAACACGGACAATACCGGCTTTTTTGCTTCCCGTGCCAAAGAGAGAAGGGGCAGGCGCAAATTATAAGGAATAAAGCTGCGGCGCCATTGGCTGCCCATTTTTGTCGGATGCCGCAAGAGATCATTGAGTAGTCCTGAAATTGAATAAACATTTCACCCTCGATCTGGGCAAGATGGCAGTCTATTGCTTGCTATGCGGCTGCCAAGTCTGGTACGTTTACCACCTATCGACTGTAGAGTAAAAAATGCCCAGGTTTGTGGACGCACTGCCAACAGATCGACAACTGCTCAGCCTCTTTGCGCCGCTGGGTATTTTGGCTCGCATACTGCCGTGCCTGCTCAAGCCTGAATACTACAAACGCATTGATATCGAAGAATTCAAAAGAATTTGCCATTACCTGGGGCCGAAGTCACTTCCTTTGATTTTGACCACCGCGATATTTATTTCGCTGGCACTGACCATCGAGACCATTCTTGAGACGACAAAATATGGAGCCCAGGACACATCAGGCGCCGCTATCTCTATCGGTCTTTTGCGAGAGTTGGGTCCACTGACCGTGAGCATATTCTGGGCGGCGCGCGTGACAGTTTTGCTTTCCTATAACGCCAAAATATACGTGGACAAGAATGGTCCTGACGATTTTATTGAGGTGTTTGTATTCCCTCGATTTCTGGCCGGGCTTGTCATGGCTGTTCCGCTTGCAGCGTATGGTCTTATTTTCGGCTTTGCTACTGCAGCGATGTATGCACCGACAATTGGCGTCAGCTCGTGGTCGGAATTTCTGGAAATTGCTCGTGTATCAATTCACGAAAAAGACATCATTGTTTATTTTGTCAAATTGGTTGTGCTCAACCCGATTATCGCCGTGATTGTCGGCAGCGCTTGCGGACTCTATTCCAATGAGGATGGCGGAGGAACAGCTGCCCATGCTGTATCCAAAATGTTCATCTACGCTGTGATCGCTAATTTCGTTTTTACGTATTTCATGTTTCCCATCTAAACTGCAAAGGAAAGAGCGCGTCCAATGTCAATCACTACCGATTCTAATTCGGCACTACGCGATGGGCGCCTGGGCGTTTTTGTCCTGATCGCCATAGCCTTTTTGATGGGTTCTTATCTCTGGTTCAGAGCGATCTCACCATGGAACCCTCAGCAAAGGTTTGACGTGCATTTTCACGAAGTTGCCGCTCTCAATGACAATGCTCCCGTCCTGGTCAACGGCGTGCGTGTCGGTTCAGTTGAGAGCATTCATTTGCAAGGCAAAGATGCCGTGCATGTGAAAATGCAGATCAATATGTCGAAAATCATCATTCCTGAAGGTTCGTGCTTCAAAATCTTAAGCAACAATGTTGTCGGCGTTAAGTATATAGACATATCCCTGCCCAAGCCGGATCCAGCAAATCCGCATCCTAAGGCATTGGATGAATCGATGGAAATTATTGGCGACGATCCGGGACGACCGGAATTGATCATCGACAATCTGACAAACAGCCTCAACAAAATCAGTTTTGACAAATTGAAAAATAAAGTCAGTAAGAATCTCGATGATATTTCCAGCGCCACGGAAAATTTCTCTAAAGCGTCTAAGAAATTCGGCCCTGTCGCAGACAGAACCATTGTCATGGAAGACAAAGTAAGCGGGCTGGCTGACGAGGTCAAGACGACATCCAGGAGAATCAATAAAATCATCGACAATCCGCAGTTTGTTGCTGATTTGAGAGAGACAACAAAGCGAGCCAAGGATGTCGCACTGTCTATCCAGAAGACAATGGATCAGATTGATGAAGTCCTGGGTGACAAAGATATTCGCATGGACGTGAAGGAATCGCTGGCTCGCTTGAACGAAGCGACCATACATGTGCAGCATGGTCTGGAAACGTTCGAAAAAATGGCTGACGATAAGGAAGTTCGCGGGGATTTGAAGGCGATTATGTATGATGCCAGACATACGCTGGACAAGGTCGACACTATGGTCAACAGTCCTCATTTTGGTGGCGATGTACGAGATACCTTGAAACAGACGCATGATGCGCTCGAAAATATCAATACAGTCACTTTGCAGGTAAATCAGATTTTGAACAAGAAGCATCCGCTGGTGCATTTGCTATTTGGTGCGCCCGGTAGGCTAAGTGTGGAAGCAAAACAATTGCGCAAGTCTAAGCACTCAGATGGAACTGCGGCGACCGCTCCGGGCTCGACAAATCCGGCAACGAGCGGGGGAACCTCTACGACGGCAGATACTCCGGTTGTGGATGGGATGGATAAAGGGTCGCCAGCCAACGATTGAGCCTGGATATAGCTAGATTGGTGCAGAATCGGCATGTGCTGGACATTTTATTGTCAGCCATACAAAAGTATGGTAATGTGGTGATATAGAAACCTAGCAGAAGAACCATCTATATATTTGCCGTGAGTGCTGGATATCAGAGATATGCCGAGCTGCATTGTCATTCGTCCTTTTCTTTTCTGGATGGTGCATCCAATCCGGAAGAGTTAGTTGTTCGGGCCAAAGAGTTGGGATTGTCAGCTCTTGCAATAACAGATCACGACGATTTCGGAGGCATCGTCAGATTTGCTTATGCTGCAAGAGAATTGGAGTTGCCTGCCATCATCGGTTGCGAACTGACGCTGGAAGATGATTCCCATTTGATCTTACTGGTTGAAAGCGAGCAGGGATACAAAAATCTCAGTTACTTGCTTACACAGGCTCGCATGCAAAAAGCGCGGGGCAGTCCTCGTGTTTCATATAAGCATTTAGAAGAACGTGCAGACGGAATTACTGCTCTTTCTGGTTGTCCCAATGGGCGTATTCCTTCTGCTCTTTTTCTCGATCAAAGGGATGTGGCGAAGGAGATTGCCGGACGGCTAAGCGAGATATTTCCGGGGCGTTTTTACCTTGAAGTATGGAATCACTTTTTAAACCAGGAAGCTGTAATTGCTAAACGACTATTGGAATTATCCAATTCGATGGCAATACCATGGGTAGTGACAAACAATGTTCATTATGCAA
>CAZHEZ010000051.1:0-40149 GCA_964531315.1 uncultured Candidatus Obscuribacterales bacterium
CAACCAGATCACCCTCTCTCAATTGGGCGGCGATCTCTTTTGCAACCAACTGGGCGAGCTTAATCGCTTCGTCTTTGCCTCTACTTTTCTCAAAGTGCGCATACTCAATAATTTCAACTGCAGCCAATGTAAATTGATGCTTTGCATTCTTGGCTGTCTCGATCATTTCTTTGAGCAAGACGGATTTGCTTGCCGGTTGACTCTTTTCCGGTTTGGCCACCCGCCAGCGCCTTTCCAGTCTCGGGCCTAGCAGTTCGCCCGACGAGGTCTCCGGCTGAGGCTTTCCTGGCTTTCGCTTTTCCGGTTTTTCAGGCCGAGACAATATACTGCTCCTTAAAGCCAGGCTGCTAATATACTTGAGAGATCCTAGCAGATCGGAATAATTGCCAATGGCCAAAAAAGAGCTTAAACCTCTTCATCTAGCGTGCAACCTGGCGCCTTCTCTGGCGCAGAGAGTCTTTCAGATTCGCGAAATGCGCAATCTTACCGTCAAAGACTTAGCAAAAATGTCCCGTTTTCCGGTCGGCCGCATTGAAGATATTGAGTCCGGTGTGGAGACCTGGCTCTCGGCAAGCGACAGACAATTGTTGGCCCGAGCTCTTTCAGTAGAACCTTTGCTCTTGCAGGAAGTGGAAGGCAGAAGGTTGGACAGTGCCAGCGCTGATGAAAAGCTGAAAATTCAAGTCGAGTTAGCCGAAAAAATAATGCAGGGATTAAAAGAACAGGCCTGCCCCAATTGCGGCGGTTCGCTGAAATGCTCAATTGAGCACGGTTTGAATTTAGACGGCAAACTTGAGGAATTCGCCAAGGCCTTCTGTCTCAAATGTCCCTTTGTCCTGCGTTCGTATTGAGCAGTCCATAGTCGCCCGGACGCGAGCACGGTATTATGGTCCTCCACATACCGGAGTCTCACCTTGAGAATACTTCTTTCCAACGACGATGGCATTAATGCCCCAGGTATTCGCATACTGGCTGAGCGGCTTTCAAGAGAAAGTACCAATGAAGTCTATGTGGTCGCTCCCGACCGCGAGCGCAGTGCGACCGGGCACTGTTTGACCCTTCATAAGCCGCTCAGGGTTTCGGTTGAAGAATTGCCCGGCAATGTGAAAAAGGCCTGGTCGACGACCGGAACGCCCAGTGATTCAGTCAAATTGGCGGTGGCGGAATTATTGCCTGACAAGCCGGATCTGGTCATCTCAGGTATTAACAACGGCCCCAATCTGGGCAGCGAAATTCTTTATTCAGGCACGGTGGCGGCGGCAATGGAAGCTGCTTTTCTGGGCTTGCCCTCAATTGCCGTCAGTCTTTTCTGGGGTGAAAACCGTCGCTTTGATGTGGCGGCAGAATTCATCGCCAGGTTTTTAGGTTCCGTTTCCGATTTGCAAATGCGCGAGCGCAGTCTGCTCAACATCAATGTTCCCAACCTTCCTTTTGAAGAAATAGAAGGAGTGTCAGTCACCGAAGCTGGTGTCAGACTTTACGACGATCGTTTTGAAAAACGTGAAGATCCACGCGGAAAAACCTATTATTGGCTGACCGGCCATGCCGTCGATACTCATGAGGCACAGACAAGTGATGTCTATGCTGTTTTGCACAAGCGCATCTCAATCACTCCTGTCGCTTTCAATATGACAGACCATCAAGCTGTCACCCGTATGGGCGCTTTGTCGCAAATCGGAGCGGCTCTGGATGCTGCCCGCAGCCAATTTCAAAAGTCATCAGCAACAAAGTAAGGGCTTAAGAAGGAAGATGACAACGAAAAACGCGGATGCCATTGCCACCGGATTCGATCCGGATCTGGCTGCCAAAGCCTTCTTTGCAGATCCGCAGTGGCTTTTTAAAACCGGCATTGGCGGTTTTTTGAACGTTGTTTCTTTCATTTTGTGCGCTCTTAACTACATGCTCATTCCGGTCGCTTTTTTGATCTGGGGCGTGGTCACAGGTTATGTATTGCGCGCCGCTCGCCTGCACATGGAAAGCCCGGACAGCAAACTGCCGGAATGGGACGATTGGCTGGATTTGCTTGTTTCCGGTCTGACCTGGATGGCTATTTATACAGGGCAATTGCTCTTTTTCTTTTCAGTTTTTTCGACTCTCATGTTGATAGGACTTTCGACCGGCATGGTCAGCGCCCTCAATCCACATAATCTCCAGTGGTCCTTCGGCACACTTTACGGTCTTACCGGTCTGGCTATCATGATTGCTATGAATTCTGCCTATCTGATGATCAACCTTGCTAAAGAAGAGCGGCTATCCGGAGCCTTTGCCGTCAATCTGGTCATCTCCAAGATCAGCGAGCGGCCAGCCGACTTCATCCTGGCCTGGCTTTTGTCCATGGGAATTCAATTGGCGGCCATCATTTTGCCGGCCATCACAGTCGTGGGTATGTTTTTCCTGCCTTCTATCTGGTTTGCTGGACAGGTTTTGAGCGCATTGGTTTTGGCCCAGGTCTGGACCACTGCCAGCCAGAAAGCGAAAGCTACTGCTTAACGACGGTTTTCAGTCGTCCTTCATTGGTGAAATAAAGCTGATGAACGTGGTTGACTGGTCCTTGCACATAAGGTGAGCCGACCGGGGTAGCCATGGGCATGGAGTGATTCTGCTTGTACCAGGCGGCCACCCATTTCCAGACTTCCATAACTTTCTGAGCGCTAGCTTTGGCAAATCTATTGCTGACTACCCAGGCAGCATCGATTGCTTCCTCGATTGATTTGGGCACCGTTATGGTGGTTGTGCGGCCATGGGTTTGAATAATTGGTGCCTGCGTCCGGCTCGGGTGAATCGGCAGGTTCGGGACTGTGATCGTAATTGGGTGCGGCATTCCGGGAATGACGGCGGCAATTTGCCGTCCATTGTTATCGGACCCGGCCAGTCGGTCCACATGTTTTGCCAGTCCCGGCTGGCTGGCAACAGAGACAATCAAAAGACTGATGCCAAAAAGGATATGCCGGCGAAATCTATGAGATATAGATTGCTTCATGACCGCTCCGCCTGATCCTGGCTTAGAGACTGAAATCCCCACCCAGGGAGCCTCCGGCGCCGATTATCCCACAGTATTTACAGTCCTTGAGGCTGGTTTTGATTATATCTTGATAACCGGATCGACTGTGGCAGCTGGATTTAGCCGCACAGTCACCTTTTCGGGACGGGTCAATTGTTCGTAATGAGTGCTCAATACACTCTTTTGAGCCTTAGCCTCTTATGGTAGGATAAGCTTAATCAAGCTGGTTCAGAGAGCCAGAGCCTCTGAAGTACCCAGGTTCATGGACGAAACACAAAGCAATAACAAGTCCAGTTCAGACGACCCCCCTCAGGGGCGTTCGCCTTTCCGTGCGGACACTTATTTAGAAATTACAGCAAGTTTTATACGTTCAAGATTCCGGCTCGTGCAAGGCACACAGCCGGTTTTCCATTTAAACAGTCTTTGCGGCAGATAAAAAGAGGAGCAAGCATCCAGGTAATGGATGCGTGATTTGTTATTTTTCAAATTCTATGGATTCCAGTTCTGATCATCTTTAACGCTTTTTTCGTGGCGGCAGAGATGGCCCTTGCGCGCGTCCGCAGAACCCGCATCGACCAATTGGCAGAAGAAGGCAACCGGGCGGCAATCTTGACCCAAAAGGCCTTGGAGGACACCGACGGGTTCATTTCAGCATGCCAGTTGGGCATCACGATTGCTACGCTCTGCCTGGGTGCAGTCGGCGAAGCGGCATTTGCAGAAGATTTGGCCAGACTTGCCGAAAATGTTTTCGGAAGCCTGGTTTCAAGCGCATCGGTTCTGGCGGCTATGAAAGGTTTTTGCTTCTTCGTTGCCTTCGGCGTCACGGCCTTCCTGCAAACCTCATTTGGTGAATTGCTTCCCAAGCAGTGGACTTTCCAGAGGGCTGAGCAGACCATCTTGCTTTTCATCTATCCGATGAACATATGGTGTTGGCTGACGCGTCCATTCAATTTCGTATTGAAAGGTTTCACAGAAGTGGTCATGCGTGCCTGCGGCGTGCAAGAAGTTCTGGACATTGATCAAGTGCACACTGAAGAAGAGCTTAAGATGCTCGTTTCCGAGAGCCATGAAGGCGGTGTTTTGGAGCCGGAAGAAGAAGAAATGCTGCACAGCGTTTTCGACTTTGCCGAAACCACCGCCGGCGAAATCATGACGCCTCGTACGGATCTAATCGGTATTGCCGGCAGTGCAACTGTGAAAACCTTTGTCGATCTTGCTCTCAAGCATGGTTTTTCGCGATTGCCGGTCTGGGAGGATAATCCCGATAATATTTTCGGACTCGTGCACATCCGTGATTGTCTGCGCGCCATTCTCGAGCACAAAGAATCTACTCATGTGGGAGAACTGGCTCGCAAGGTTCTAGTTGTGCCGGAGAATAAGAGCCTTGGCGATTTGCTGCCGGAATTTCAAAAAATGAAAACGCACATGGCCATTGTTGTCGACGAGTACGGTGCCACGCGCGGAATTGTCACGCTCGAAGATCTGCTGGAAGAGCTGGTCGGCGAGATTGCCGACGAATATGACATCGTCAAGGAATATATTCAGCATCAACCGGACGGGTCTATCTTATTGGACGGCAAGTTGGATCTGGAAGAAGCCAATGAAAAACTAGGCCTCAATATCGAGGATGAAGAATTCAACACGCTGGGCGGCCACGTATTCGGAGTGCTCGGTCACGCTCCCGAATTGGGTGATGAAATCACAACTGATGAGTACACTCTGCGCATTGAAGAATCAGATCGTCGCCGTATCAATAAATTGCGCTTGACAATGAAAGAAAAGCCTGAGGCCAAGGCGTCCGAAAGCAACGGTGCCACACTCGGCACACCGACAAAGAAGGCCCGCAACACGAAGTCTGTGGAGGTTCCTCGCAATTAGCGCGACGGAGACACCGACTAAGTCCCAACTGATCAAGCTGGCTCGAGTTTTTCACACCAAAAAACGTCTCGGTCAGAACTTTCTTGTCGATCCGGAAGTACTCTCTCGTATCGCCGATGCATTGTCGCTTAAGTCTACTGATTGTGTAGTGGAAATTGGACCGGGGCTTGGTTTTTTGACTCGCTTTCTGGCCGCTTCCTCATGCCGTATTATTGCTGTCGATCTGGACAGAGAATGTGTAGAAGAGCTGGAGAAATGTCAGTTCACAGGAGTGGAAATTCACCACGAGGACTTTCTTCAATTTGATCTTGGTTCGGTCGATAGCGCCTCTATCAAGGTAGTGGGCAATGTCCCTTATCAAATTACTACGCCGATTGTGGCCAGACTGTTCGGCGAAATTGGCGCCCCATCACCATGGATTTCGAAAATTGAAAGCGTGGTCATGACCGTTCAAAAGGAAGTGGCAGAACGCTTCGTCGCCACTCCTGACAATAAGAACTACAGCCAGATTACTCTTTTGGTCAATTATTTTGCCGAGGCGGAATTGCTGGAGGTGATTCCCAAGGAATCATTTATCCCGGAGCCCAATGTTACTTCTGCGGTAGTGCGCTTCAAGCCTTACGAGAAGCCGCCGGTGGATTGCAGCGACCATAAGCTGCTGCGCCAAATCATTCGGGCCGGCTTCAAACAAAGGCGCAAAATGCTGAAGAATAATCTCTCATTTCTCAATCTCTCGCAGGATCAGCTCGGAGTCCTTCTGGCATCCTTAAAGATTGATCCGATGGTGCGTGCAGAGAGGCTTTCACTTGACCAGTTTGCTAAAATCACCAATGCGGTGAATGCATCCAGGTGAAGCATGCGGACTGAGACAGGAATGCGGCAAGAATGCACATACGTGTAAATGCGCCTGCAAAGATAAACCTGACATTCGATGTTACGGGCGATTTGCCGGACGGCTATCATTCTATTGTCTCGCTGTTTCAGGCCATCACATTAGACGACGAATTGTCTTTTGATCTCCAAAAGGGGCATGGTGACGAGGTGGAGATCGAGATGACCGCCGACTTCATTGGTGAGCCCGGCCAATTTCCACTTGGTGAAAACAACTTGATAGCCAGGGCAGCGAGGGAATTCCAAAAGAAAACCGGATTGTTGTCGAATCGCCTGCTCAGAATCAATGTCACAAAAAAGATTCCCATTGGTGCAGGTCTGGCCGGAGGCAGTTCCAATGCAGCGGCCGTATTGGTCGCCCTCAATCATCTTTTTTCTTTTCCCCTCAGCCAGTCTGACCTTTTGCAGATTGCCACTACTCTTGGTGCCGATGTTTCTTTTCTCTTGGCCGGAGGAACTCAATTAGGTAAAGGAAAAGGTGAACTGCTCACTCCTATATCGGTATCAGAGAAAATCTCCTTTGTTGTTCTCAAGCCTCGCCAGCTGTCTATCTCAACACCTACTGTCTTTGCAGCTTACGATCGTTTATGCAAGCAAGGTAAAGAATGGAAACCAAAAATCGAGCATGACCGCGCCATCAATTTTCTGGTTGAAGGTGATCTGGAAAACGCAGTCAAATGTTTCGGCAATGTTTTTGAACCAATCGTCTTCGACATGCATCCATCTCTGGCCTTAATCAAACAGCGATTGCTGGACTTTGGATGCTGGTCGGCGCAGCTGACAGGCAGTGGTCCAAGCATATTTGCAGTCGTGGCCAATCTGGAAATGGCCCATGCGGTCAGGCGCACTTTCAAGGAAGAAGAAACCAGAGGAGATTGCCACTGGTTAAGAGAAGACGGGTGGGAAATCGACTGTTTTATAGCCGAGTCTAAAGGCGAGGGTGTTCAAATCATCTCGGAGTTGCGCCACTAAAATGCCGAAGAAATCTACTCACACTTTGAAGAAGGCTAGCGGCAAGGCGGTTTCGAAAAAGAAAGACACGGCCCAGCCCGTAAAATTGGTGCCAAAACCTGTCGCCCGCGAAATGATGGAGCGCTTGAAGAAGTTATATCCGGACGCCGATTGTGAATTGAATTTTGCATCGCCTTATCAACTTTTGACGGCCGTAATCTTGTCTGCGCAAACGACCGACGTACAGGTCAATAAGGTAACCGGCAAGCTTTTTGCGCGTTTCCCAACTGCCCGGTCACTTGCCGAAGGCTCCCTTGAAGAGATAAAGGAAATCATCAAGCCGACCGGATATTACAACGCTAAAGCGCATAGCATTCAAACTTGCGCACAGCAGTTGGTTGAGCGTTTTGGCGGTCAAGTACCCCATACTCTGGAAGAATTGACTACGCTACCGGGCGTGGGTCGCAAGACCGCCAATGTTGTCCTGGGAGTTGAGTTCGGTGAGCGCGGTTGGACTGTGGATACGCATGTCCAGAGATTGACAAAGCGGCTTGGCCTGACCAAAAATACCGACCCTTACAAAATCGAACTGGATTTGCAAAAGCTCTTTCCGGACGAGGACTGGTCGAAACTGTCAATTACGATTATCTGGCATGGACGCAGAAAGTGTTTTGCTCGCAATCCTGATTGTATAGCCTGCCCGCTCAAAGACATTTGCCCCAGTAGCGAAGTTTGAACTTCTCACTTGTCGGCGCGAATTTTCAGCAGGTCATTCATCACACGCCGGTCATATTCGAACGGATAGGACTGAATGCGCATATAACCCTTGTAGGGATTGTTGAAGAGTGCCACAAGCAGAATGTTCAACGCCAAAGACAAGGCAACCAGCGCCGTCATCAATACCTGCGCTTTGGTATTTTCCACTTCGAACAAATAAGTGAAAAAAACAGTCAAAGAGGCGCCGGCAATGAGCACACCCCACATCACTGGCGGCATTGCCGATCTGGCAATTTGCATGCGATAGCGGCGACCATCAGAAAGCTTTTGCATTTCATCAAGTAACTGCTCATAAGTGCTTTGTTCTTTATTTGTTTGCGGTTCAAAATCGGTGAGACTCCACCAGATCTTGCGAAATGGAGTTTTGGCGAAATCTTTGAAAGAACCGTCAGCCGTGTGGGAACTCCACTCTTGCGTAATAAGTACATCCAGATATTCCATAAGTTCATTATGCAAATTGGTGCGATCTTTCAATGGCATCGCGTAAGCCAGATGAAACATATCCAGGCAGGAGTCGGCCTCTTGTTGCGACATGGCGCGCGCTTCCTGATATTTCCCCTGGGTATCGACGACGATCAAACCCAATAACACCGAATAAAGGGTGCCGACCACCGACAAAAGATAGCCCGCCACTTCATGGTTGCTTTTCAGTGTTCCGACAGCCACGGCTTTTCTGACTGCCAGTGCGCCAATGCTGGCCAGGAGAACAGCACCACTGACCATTAAAATTCCAAAGATCCAGGCATCGAAAGCCATGTTTTACCTTTCTCATTAATGCGGAATTTGCGCCAGATGCCAAGACATCGATTGGCCGCGTGTACTGAATCTGCTGAGCTTACTTCTTGCCCGGGCCAAGAGGCAAGCTGGCGAGATTCCAAGCAATGGCTGTATCATGTCTTCAACTATGACAAATTCCCCATCCGGCGGCTCCCCACCCAAGAAAAGAGAGTTTCGTCCAGCCAGGCCCAGCCCATGGCTGATTAAGGCTGCTCAGACTTTGGTTCATACCGAACTGTCTCTAAAGTACAAATTGCACATGTCGAAGGCGGACCTCGACATTCTCAGCCGGCTGCCTCAAGGCACAGGCGTGGTCCTGATTCCCAATCATGCCGATGAAACCGATCCGAGAATCTGCCTGGAATTGTCACGGCGCACCGGCAAGCGTTTTATCTCAATGTGCAACCGCGAGGCCTTTGACGAGATTTACGGGCTGGCTGGCTGGGCGCTGCAGCGGCTCGGGCACTTTTCTGTGGAACGCGGCGCTCACGATACTCATGCCAAGGAATTTGCCATTCAAACCGTGCAAAAAGGTGAGGACGTTCTGGTCATTTTTCCGGAAGGTGAGATTTTCTATTTGAACGAAAAGGTGCAGGCGTTTCACAGCGGTGCAGTGGAAATTTGTCTGCAGGCGATCGCCAAAAAGCGGCAGCAAGATCCGAATTTCACTGCCTATCTTGTGCCGATGGCCATTAAATATCACTACACAGTACCGATTGAAGGTCTGATTTTAAGCCGCATCGAGAAGATGGAGGCTCGACTCTCCATCAAGGAATATGCACCGACTCTATCGGGCCGGCTGCATCGCATTCAAAAGACGCTTTTAGAACGCGAGCAAAAGGCCTACAAGCTGCAGATTGAAACAGCCGGTGGAGAAGATCTCTATCAAGAGATTGTTGAAACAGAAAATGCGATTATCAGCCAGGTGGAAGCAAAACACAAAGAATTGCCGGTTTCACAATCTCATTTGATCGATCAATCCTGGCAGCTCAGTGCAGAACTAAAAGAAGATCTGGCCGCGCAAAGAGATCTGGAAGTAAAAAAAGAACTGAAAAAAGACCTTGATGCCTTAAAGGAAGTTGCTCAACTTTCCAGTTGGCGACCGCAATATTACGGCGACGATACTTCCTTAGATCGCCTGGCCGAGGGGCTTCTCAAATTGGAGCGAGAATTGTATCGGATCAAGCGCCCAGCCCCTCTCACCACGAGAGATGTGTATGTAAAACTGGCCGAGCCTATTGATCTTTCGGAAGTTCTCTCCGCCTATGAGCAAGACGCTCATACAGTTCGCCATAACCTGACTGAGGAATTGCAAACCAAGATTCAATCTCTGGTAGATCATTTGGTTCAACTGTCCAATTCTCGCTCTAGATAAGATGGCAAAAGCAGCGGCATTTATTTTAAAAACTTTCCTTCTGTTGATTCTTTTGGTCACCATTGCCAGTTTTTTGGGCGCTTACAATTTTATCTGTGAATTTCTCAGCCATGCCCGTCCCTTACTTTGTCTTTCTGCGTTATTGGCAACCTTTTTCTTGGTTTTTGTCAGAGCGCGCAGAGCCGCTACATTTAGCCTTTTTCTTACACTGGTCAATCTCGTTCAGTTGGTTTCACTTTCATTGCCATTTGAGCATGAAGCAAAGGCAGGCGATCCACAGATCAAGTTTTTGCAAATGAATATTTGGGGCGGACGAAATCGCCAGGTGGAAGCCGTTCTTAAAGAGATTGAAAAAGAAAACGCAGATCTCGTCGGCATATCGGAGATCAATTCCAACTGGTGGTCTATTTTAAAGCCGAAATCGAAGAGCTATCCATATCAAGTCGTTGAGCCAAGCTTCGGCGGCATATGCCTTTTGAGTAAGTTTCCTTTTCAGGACGCAAGGATTGAACATTTCGGCAGTCTAAAACGACCGCGCGTTGTCGCTCATGTTCGCATCGACGGTCAGACAGTGAAAATCATATTTGCCCATCCGGTCATTCCCATGCGTCACATTGGCATGAGAGACGGAGAACTTGCCGAACTGGCAAAAGATGCTGCCGATACTTCTCAGCCGGTGATTCTTGCCGGCGATCTCAATTGCACACCCTGGTCGTATTTCTTTTATAAACTGGAGAGAGACGGAAGCTTGCAAGACACCGAAAAGGGCTTTGGATATCAGCCTACATGGAATGCGTTTTTCTTTTTTCCACTGTTTTGCATCGATCACTGTCTAGTCAGCGATCATTTCACAACCCTGAAACGCTATAACGGTCCGAAAGTCGGATCCGATCATCTTCCTGTGATCACCGAATTGAGTTTAAAACCAACCAAAAGAGTCTCACTTGCTCCCCAATTTGAAAAAAAGGATGGAAATCGGTAATCTAAAATACCGCGGGACCGAGCATTTTTTTTGCTAAACTCGTCTGGAGCGACGCTCTGGATCATCATTTTGAAGAAGAAAGTCTTTTCGCTTATATCAATTGCTCTTTCTGTATCAGCAATGAATATACTGTGCGTATGTTCGCCTGTATATGCTGAGAACCAGGATTCTTCTTTGCCTGTTTCCAACTCCCCCAACTTAGGTGAGTTGGAAGAAATGCGGTCGTCAGCCAGCGCCAAACTTCCCCCAGTTTTATTGCAGGTGGCCAGATTTACCGGTGCACTTGTCGTCATGAGAGATATTGAAACTCTGCAGCATGACTTGAGAAACACTAACCAGGCGATTACAGCTCCGATTCCATACTTGGCTAAGCGTCAAAAATTGATCTATCTTCGTGAGAAGTTGAACATGATCATTGAAACTTCCAATCTGGAAGTAAACGCGACGCGCGGCAAAATTGAAGCGTTGATGTCGCAGGTGCAAACACAGCAAGCAAAGATGGTTGAGAAGCGAGCTCGAACGCTGCGCCGCAATACGATTATCAACTTTGTCAGTGGAGGCGTCACAAAGCTGGCCGGTTATTCGATTGCTCTGGGCGGCAATGACATCACATCCAATATTTTGGAGATTTTCGATGGAGCAGTACAGTGCGCACTGTCCGGCACGGTTATTAAGGACTTGCATTCGGAAAGTCATGTAGTGGGCGAAATGCCGGTGATGCTTACGCAGCTGAATAAAAGCGAAGATCCCGGCGGTGTATATGCCCGGCAAGTCTGGAATTATCTCAACGAATCATCGACCGGCAAAGAAGGGCAACCAAGGCGCACTGAGCTGGTGGACAATTGGCAAAGCAGGGGATTTTTCGACCGCCACAGCAAGGCCAACGCCATTCGTGAAAATGGTAATTTCGCCGGCCATTTTTCATTGGCCAGAATCACACCGCAATTGCTCGATGATCGCCTGGCTATGCTCTCTGAACTTCGATCAACAGTTTCTGAAATGCATGCCAGTCTGATGGAATTGAGTTTGTGGGTGCGGCAATCTTATGCAGACGATCCATCATTCGACTGGCCAATTGCCGCCCAATAGATTTTAGTAAGTTACAGTCAGCGCCTGCATCTTCGCTGACGCATTCAAATACTCGACCTGCGCGTCAATCAGTTTTATTCTGGCATCAAACAATTGGCGCTCGCGCTGAGTAACAAGAAAGACTGTGCTGTCACCGAAATTGAAACGTTTTTTCTCGCCCACATAGACAGCTTCCGATTTCTCTACCTGTTTTGTTACGGCCTGATATTTATCATACGAAGCATTGAGGGTAGCGGCAGCACTCATCACTTCTGCAACTATCCTCTGTCTTTCTGCAGCTTCTTCCGAATTTAAAGCTTCGATGTTGAATTGACTGGCTTTGATTCTGCCGCGCGCGTTTCTCAAATAAATAGGCTGACTGAATGTAACCTGAGCACGAAAAACCCTTCCGATGCCATTGTTTCCGCCATCATAGCCTTGCGTGTATAGTCCATCGGCTTGGGGCAGAAGATCGTTTCTGGCCAGCTGCAATTGCAATTTGGCTTGTTGTCTTTCCAGGGCAATGCGCTTGAGCTCAGGGCGACGGTCGATCGCCTTTTGAATGCTGGCATCTATTTCAGAGCCAGTGAAAGTGGCCGGTGTCGGCCATTGATTGGGTACGTTCATCTCATCAAGAAATGGAACCGGTCTGCCGCTGTTGTCGAACAGGTAAACAGCCATTTCATAAGTTGCTTTTTTGAATTCCAATTCGGCAGCTATCTTATCGGCTGTTCTTCTTTGGAAATCTTCCTCGGCTTCTGTTACTTGAATTCTTGGCAGATCGCCAGCGTTTGATTGTTTTTCAGCGGCAGAGACAAGCAGTTCCGACAATTGCACAAGCCGCCTTGCCACCTGCATTTTTCGCTGGGCGCCAATCCAATTCCAGTACGCGATGCTTGCTTTCAAAAGAATGTCCAGTCGATTGAGAGAAAAGGCTTGAGTGGCGACCGGTTCACCTAATTTGGCCACTTTTTCTGTGGTGTGCTTCTCGTTTACGATCAATCCGCGCAAAAGCGGAACCATGACGCCGCCTCCGAATTCGCCTACGAAGCCGGTTTCGATGAAGGGCGATTGAGAGGAACGCGGGTTGAAACGGTAAGTGCCAAGAAAGGTTATGCCTGAACGCGTGGGCAATTCGATTACAGGTTGGTTGAAGATAACGCGCTTGAGAGTATCGAATTTGGACGTGTTTTGCATCCACGTATAGCCGTCCAGAGTTCTCAGCATCGGGTCAAAGACGCCCTGGACTTCCAGGCGCCTGGCTGACGCCACCCTGCGGCGCGCATCGGCGGCGTCCAGGCGCGGATAATTGTTGTCCACCGCCGAAAGAAAAATGGTCGGCGTCAACTCAGTCCCGCCCTGGGTAATAGTAAAGGCATTTTCTGTTTTAGTGCGGGCTCGTTTGGCAAAGCCTACCGGTTCATAGATTCCATCGGCTGCTTCGGCGGGATAAGCCAAACACTGAAGCAGTGCCAGAGAAAGAAAAACACTGAGAGCTTTCATCAAGGGTTTCTTTGCTTAGTGCTGTCCTTAGTACCAGTGTCTGATGGTGCGGTTTGATCGGGGGGCTGAATGGTCGGTTGCCAGCCGTTCAATTGACGCCAGAGCTCGTACCACAAAGGCACGTCACTGAGAAGAATCCAGCCTGTTACCTGGGCGCCTGGACGCAGGAATGTCGTCGAAGGCCATGGATCAGCTTCTTTTCTGTCGATTGCTTTTTTGTCCGGCTCGACTATTACCCGGTAGCGATTTTTGCCGTCATCTGTTGCATCGATGACGCTAACAACTCCGGCAAATGTACCGACGGCAATGCGCGGCCAGCCGATGAATTGCAGGGCCGGCCAACCGGCAATCTGCAGGCGCACGGGACGACCGACAGAGACAAGCGGTGCGTCCCAATCGCGTATGTTGATTTCGGCTGCCCGGTCCTGGGTTTTAGGAGCGATCACTGCCAGCACATCTCCGGCATTTACCATTGCACCTGCGCCCACGCGCATCAGCCGCACAATTCTGCCTTGGCAAGGCGCGTCGACGGTTCTCTGGTCTACGCGTTTGCTGAAATTGTCGATATCAATTTGCAGTTTGAAGATATCGGCATCCGTGCTGGCGACAAGCTGATTGGCATCGGCTCTGGCCGCCTTTATCGCATCGATATTGCCGCCGGTATCGGCATCAGTGCGCTTATTTTCCAAAACGGAAATGCGGGCGTCTTCTTTGGCGACATCCAGCGCGGCCAGTGATTTTTCCAGCTCCGTTTTTGAGCGAACAGTTTCTAATTCAGCCAATTCTTTATCGCGCTTGGAGCGCAATCCGTCGTTATAAAGACTGCCCACGCGATCCGATTGCCAGTGGGCTGTTTGCAAACTTTGCTTGGCCGCTTCCACTGATTGCTCTGCCTGATAGACTCGATCGCCTGCCTGCTTTACTCTTTCCACCGTGGCAGGCACAGCAGCTCTTCTTACTCCAGAAGAGTTGGTGATTTGATCGGCTAAGGCATCGGACCGGGCTTTCAGAGCATCACGTTTGGCTACCAGAGCCGCTTTTTGAGAAAGCAAGGTCTTCAATTGAGAATTATCCAGAAACCTGGAATCGAGTTCTGCCAGTCCGACTATTTTTTGACCCTTTTCCACATCCTCACCGTCGCGGACAAACCAATTGACGATGCGCCCCGGGATCTGCGCTTCGATTGTTTGTGGTCGGTCCATCGGGGAAAAAACAATTATTCTGCCGTTGCCTGTTACCGACTGGCGCCAGGGCAGGAACATTGCCGCAACAATCGCTGCCAAAAAAATAAGGATTATGCAGGTGATCATGACGGTGAAAAGAACCGGCGTCTTCACCATCTTCAAAGACCGAAAGTTTGCTTGCTTCTTGTTTAGAGATTCGACTGTGTTCATTTTCGAATCAATTCCACCAGTTTGGGAAACAGTTGTTCGAGCTGGCTGTCTTTCCTGGACAGAAGTTCTCGTAATGAGCCGGTCTCAATCACCTTTCCTTCCTTCAAGAAAACCATTCTGGAAGAATGAAAAATCGTATCGGCATCTTGTGAAATATCAATGATCGTCCAGGGCATCTCGTCGGCAAAAAGTCGATCCAGTATTTGCATCTTGCTTCTTTCTTCAATGCCTGTGAAAGCTTCATCCAGAATCAGCAATTGAGGTTTTTGGGCAATTGCTCTGGCAATCAGGAGTTTTTGAATCTGGCCTCCGGAGAGATTTCGGCCTGCGCTTAATAGCTGGGTTTTCAGACCGTCGGGCATAGAGACCAGCTCTTCGTCGAAATCAACCATTTTTAGAGCCCAGAGCATGTCGGCGTGAGTGATTTCGTTGCGTCCGAATGTGACATTGGTTTCTACAGTGCCTTCAAAAATTTCGTTGGCATCGGTGACAAGTGAAACGATACTGCGCAGGCTTTCGTAATTGATGTCGCGAACATCCATGCCGTTTATCTGCACAAGGCCGGAGGAGGGCTCTATCAGTCCGCTGAGAACGAAAGCGAGAGTAGATTTGCCGGAGGCGTTCGGACCCATTAGGCTTATCCGCTCGCCTGCTTTGAGTTGTAAGTTGAGGCCGTTTATGACTGGACTTCTCTGAGCGAATTCGACATGCAGTCCTTGAATGTTTATCACTGCACCGCCCGGTGTGATCGAACAATCGCTGCCGTCCACTCTTTCCAGAGGCAGGTCTTCGACATATCCGATTTTTCCAAGAGCGGAAAGCAATTCATAGAGAGTCTGCAAATGCCTGATCAAACGTTCTAAGGCCGGCAACATTTGAGTAACCAGAAGCTGAGCGGCCACCAGTTGTCCCAGCGCCAGTTGCCGCTCGATTACCAACCACCCGCCGATGCCCAGCACACCTGCTGCAGCAAAGGCTTGAAATAATGCCAGTCCGGAGGCTTGCCTGAAAAGAACGCTGAAATGTTTTCGTCGTGCCTGTGTATATTCATAGGCCAGATGGTCCGTCTGCTCGAGTATATGAATGGGAAATTTATTCAGCTTGATTGCTGTTTCACAGCGTCCTAATTCTTCCAGCCACTCGGCGACAAGATACCTTTTCGATGTCTCATTGCTTCTGGTTTGATATCCGCCGAAGCCGAGCAAAAACACTTCGCAAAATACAAAGGCGATCACTATGAGCACGAATGCGACCAAATAAGGGCTGTACAGTGCCATTAAGGTCAGCCCGATGAGAATCTGCAAGGTCGCGGCCGGAACGTCCAATAGCAAGTTGGCGAAATTTCCCTGCACAGTAATTACGTCAAAAAAACGATTAACGAGATCCGGAAGATACTCTTTGGAGAGACGCGAATGCTGAATACGTGGCACTCGATAGGCAATGCGCAAGGCGATGCGATTGAATACTCTTTGCCTGACCAGTTCTACAAGCCATATAGTCAAGAGACGGAGGATGGCGGCAAAGATGAGCCCGCCAAAAACGAGACCGGCAATTACGGTGATTGGTTGCAGGAAAAAACCTGCGGCAATGGTATTAACGACCATCTGGGTGGAAAGCGGCACAGCCAGGCTCATCACTCCGCCCAGAGAGCTGTAGATAAGAATCAAGAATAAATCTTGTTTGTCTTCGACGACCATTCGCCAGAGCCGATAATAAGGCGAAGTCGGTTTGTCTTTCTGGTTGGCGTCGCCGGCAGGATAAAGGACTTTCGTCAGAGAATCGACAGGCATCTAGGTTGGTTTTTTGTCCAGAGTGTCAAATAGCCAATTTAAGTGTCCCTGAATTGAGGCTCAATTCCAAGCTAAGCTTTAAAGAAAGCTCCTAATTCTATCTAAGCAAGCTGCCCAGATATATCTTCAATGCATACGAAATGGCGGGTTCGGTGCAAGACGTGGGGAGTCTTGCACCGAACTCTGGCGTGAGAAAGTCTCTTACTAAGCTGGCTGAAAGATTGTTTTAGCGTTTTCGCGGGGCAAAGACACCGTGAAAGTGGTGCCGTCTCGATCAGATTCACAGGAGATATTGCCCTTGTGTGCGTCGACGATCTGGCGACACATATAAAGTCCCAGGCCGACCTTTGGAAGATAGCCGCTATCGCCGTTTTCGCCTGTCATCGGGCGCTCAAAGAGTTGGTCTTTCCGGTCAAGCTTGATAAATGATCCGCTGTTGTTCACTTTGAGAATTACTCTGTCGCCCTGGCGGAATGTTTTGAGAATTATGGTGCCGCTTTCAGGCATGAATTTCAAGGCGTTGTCCAGCAAATTGTCAATCACCAATCTTATTGAATCTCTGTTTCCGACAATGTCTACGTCATTGCTTTCACTGAGATCCAGTTCGATTTTGACGTGTTTTTTCTCGGCTTTTGCTTGAATATTGGTCAGGCAGTCTTTGATCAGGCTGCTCACGCTGGCACGTTCAAAGGATTGTTGTTCTTCATCCCTGTCGTATTTGTATACGGAAATGATGTGCTGAATCATCTGCAGCAATTCTTTATTTCCATCCATAACCTTCGAAAGAATCTCTTCATGTTCGGCAGTCAATCTTCCTAATTTACCTTCGGTAAGAAGGGCCAGAATTCTGTTTGATCCGACAATCGGGTTTTTCAAATCATTGGCGAGCATGGCCATGAAGTCGTCGCGCTGATTTATCAAAAGCATGCGGCGATTATTCTCTTCGCCATTTTTGCGATCGGTGATATCCTCCACGGTACCAATCATACGGCTGGGAGAGCCGCCCTTCGGCGACAAAGGCACCGCTTTTGCCTTCACCCATTTGGTGACGCCCGCTGCAGTCTGAATGCGGAACTCGCGCGACCATTCGCATCTATCTTTGACGGACTTTCGCCAGGACTCCAGAGTATTTTCTCTTTCTTGGTCCACGACAAGCGTCCACCACTCTTGTGCTTTTTCCGAAGGCGAGGCCGTCAGTTGAAACCAGGGCATGCCGATTACTTCCCAGCCGCCGTCCAAATTGGATTCGAATATTACGGTGGGGACCGACATACATAAATTGCGGAATTTTTCCTCGGATTGTTTGACCTGATCGGTCCTTTCAATCACCTCAGCTTCGATGATCTCATTGGTTAGAGTCATCTGGGCTTGCCGTTCGGCAATCTGCCATTTTTCTTTCATGTCCAGGATACATTTTCTAATCAAAAAGACGTCGGCAAAGACTACCCAGGCGGTATGTTCGGTCCATCGCCAGGGCTCTGAATAAGTGACGCCGTAGACTGAAAATGGCAAGTACATGCCGCGGATAATATGGTCAAGCGCCGTCAATACAGTGGCAGTGACCAGGACTTTCCAGTCGGCATAGAAGGCCAGGAATGTGAGCGAGCCAAAAACTAGAAAATGAGTCTCCAGCCTTCCACCGGTCAGGTGAATCAAGAGTGCCGTCATCAAAATTTGGGCGACGGCAATAGTGTGTCTTGTCACTTTGGTTCCGGAATGAAACCAGGCCAAGGCTATCGGTAAGACAATAATCGCCATGCCCAACCAAATGGAAAGAATGACATGAATGTGTGTGTTGGCAGTCACACCTTCCCACGATGTGGGAGACACGATCAAGGCAGTGAGAATGCCTCCCAGCCACTCGATGAAAAGCAATACAGCAAACATGTGATCGCATTGTGCGTAGTTTTGAGAGACCAGCTTGTTGAAAATTGCATTCGATTTTCTGGTGATTTGTTCTGCCACTTCACCGTGAGATTTCAGCTGCTCAATACAATCAATGGGCACAATTTCACCTCAAAGCGCAGCCATAGACAGGGGCGGTTGTGAATTTTGGATTCCTTGCCACTATCGTTTTTTTTGCCAGTTCATAATTGGCGTTGTCGCCTGTGTGCCCACGTGAATCGGTAATGCCGCCTGTGAATTGCAAGATTCCCCTGCCGTCGTAGATTAAGACATGACCGGATGTGGTGGCGCCAAACAATTTAGTCTGGACGCCATCAATATCGTAAACAACCGATACATTGCGAATGCGCTTCAAACTGGAAAAAACTGGTTGGAGTGACCACTCGGCTTCTTGATCGCGGGGCATATAGGCGACCACTGTTCCCAGCAAATCTTTTTGACCGGACCGCATCAACTCCCGAAACTCATCTACACTGGACAGCGAACACGGACACATCGGATGCAAAAACATGACTATGTTTTGCCGTCCATGAGCCAGCTGAATCGTGCTCTTTTCCGGAAAAATGCGCCTTGTGTCAGCAAGTGGGCTGGCTGTCATTTCATATTCGAATAAAACCAGGTGACCAATCAAGACTAATCCGATCCAGAGGCTGTAGGCAGCAAGAAGCAGTATGAGGAAAGCGCCTTTGTGTTTTTTGCTTCCGGCATCACCGGCGAGCGATCCAATTGTCATAGACCAGTCATTCATGACGTTTTGTTGAAACCTTGAGTTGAAGATGAAGTTTTCAATTGAGAGAATCGAGATCTCTCCTTAACTCCTGCATGGACTGATGCCTTTGATACTTATCTTTGCGCAGTGCTTTTGTAACGATGGCCTGGAGGCGGTTGTCGATGACAACCCCAGCTTTGGCGGCAGCGTCTTTTATGGCCGGGCACTCCTCATTGACTTGTTTGTACATCGCCTCGACGATACTCTCAGTTATGAAAGGCGGATGACCAACCAGAGTTTCATACATGAGGGCGCCCATCGAGTAAATGTCTGAATTCGGCTCCAGCTCTAAGCCCATGCACTGCTCGGGACTCATGTAAGTGGGCGAGCCGAAGACCTGTCCGGGTACCGTCAATCCGGCTCCTGAGGATTCTGATGTAACCAGCTTGGCAGTACCGAAATCGACCAGTTTGACCATCAGATCTGGCTGTCCGAAATTGACAACGAGAACGTTGCTCGGTTTTAAATCTCTGTGAATAATGTTGTTATTGTGTGCGTGTCCCATGCCACAGCTGATCTGTTTGAAAATCTCGGTGGATAATTTCCAATGCAAGCATTTGTTCTCGAAGATTAGTTCATCCAGGCTGTTTCCGCCCAGATAGTCCATGATCATGAACGCCTGTCCTTCCGGCGAAAGTCCAAAATCAAGAACGTTGACGATATTGGGGTGATTGAGCGCGCTGGCGGCTGCCGCTTCCTGCCTAAATCGTTTTAAAAGCGTTATATCGGCAATCAATTCCAGGTGCATGACTTTTATCGCCACCAATCGATGCATATAACGGTGGCGAGCTTTATAAACGGCGCCGCTGGTACCTGAGCCCAGAAGTGCCAGGATCTCGTAGCGATCGGCAAAGACGCTGCCAATCAAAGCATCTTCTTTCATCTCTTGTCCGTCATAAGGACATTTGGTAAATTCTTCTCCCAGTCTCACCCGGCAATTGGGGCAATATTTCGAAATTTTGAAATCATGGGAATTCTTGGCCTGGCGAGAGACCTTTGTTGTCGGCACATGGCTGCCCGACCAGGAAACTTTCTGAATCAATTTCTTCAAATACGACTGCACTTCGCCGTCTTTGAGACCAACTTGTACGCTTATCTCATCGGAAGAAGCGCCTTCCAGGATCAGTGCCAATACTTTCAGTTCTTTTTCTGTAAGAGCCAATCGCTCGGCGGTTATATGCGGATCGTTTAGTTTGGCTGAATGAAGTACCCGCCTGGCAATATCATCATCGAGCCAGGCCGCACCTGAGGCGACAGAATTTATGGCAGTATTCAGTTTGGCGCCGGAGATGTCTTTCAAGCAATATCCGTCTGCACCGGCTGCCAGAGCAGAGAAAATCGATTTGTCTTCTTCATGGCTGGTCAAGATCATCACGCGTGAATTGGACTGCGCTTTGATGCGCCTGGTTGCTTCAATGCCGTCAAAGCCAGGCAGTCCGATATCCATGAGCACGACTTGCGGTTTCAGCTCGAGAGCCATCTTTACGGCGCTGGGTCCGTCTTCTGCTATGCCGACAACCTGCACATTGCGCATATATTGGAGCGTCAGCTTAAGCCCAAGCCGCAATACCTCCTGATCTTCTACGACAAGTACGCTGACCAGGTCACTGGACCGGGCTTGTTCAGCTTCAAACCGTTTCATCGTATTCATCGCACAACCTCAAATCGGAGGCGGTCAAATGACCGTCATCCGAAGACACGAACCTATCTAACCCAAGAAGTGCTCGCCGCCGCCCTACTCCACCAATATGGCGCAATGCCGCTCAACGCACATCACTCGAAAGAGCGAAACGAGGGTGATTTCGGCTCACCCTTTGGGCTACTTTTAGAGCCTGGGCATAGAGAGCCAGTCCAATCCAATCCCATCTAATCCGATTCTACCCGGCGATTTCCTCATCGGGCTCCAGCTCTTCATGGTTGTCTGCCCCGGTGCTGCTGTCATCAGCTTCTTCATCCTCTTCTTCAGCGTCTAAAGCCTGATCCAGCTGGCGATAAACATGCGCCAGAGCGACCATGCTGACGATGGAGGCCGGGATCACACCGACCATGAAGCAGATCAAGCCTGCAAAAACAACCATGCTCAGCACAAAATACAGAAAAGCCAGGGACAGCAAATGTCCCCTTGTGATAGCCCAACTTCTTTTCAGTGCCTCAATAGGACCCATGTACTGGTCGACTATCAAGAAGTTATAGAAACCCAAAGACAAGAACAAATAGATACCCGGGAAGATCAAGGCACAGCTGCCGGCCAGGAAAGCCAGGAAAAAGAGAAAACCGGCGACTGTAAAAGGAATGAGGAAACGCAGACCGGAGAGCACATTGGCTAGATCTGCCGGTTCGTCATCCATACAGACAAGCACCAGTCGGGTATAGAGCATGAAGGTTATGGCGTTGACTGCGATGTTTATGAAATGCAAAAAGGTCGGCGGTTTGTGATCTTGAGCGAAGATGCTGAAGATGAACATAGCCGTGTTAATCATGGCGTGCGGGATCGAGAGTAAAATCGTCCAGATAACCAGTCCGACCCATCTTTGGGTGAGCACATCCCAGCCATATTCCAAAGACTTGGCAATGTGAAAAACCTTTTGATCGGCCATTTATCCTCTCCGCGCCTGGCGCATACCAGATGTTTATACCCAGTGCAAAATATACTGATTGAATATATATCGAGGAGCAAGAGCACATGATCAACTGCTATTGCGTTGCCTTGTCCATTGAAATAGCGTATCTTTAAGCCTGTCGGCGCGCCTTTAGGCTGCCCAGGAAAGTGCCTGAAGTGGCAAAATTTACAAGAGACAATCCGGCATCATCATCGCTGCCAATTTCGGCGGCATTGGCTATCGGCAATCAAATTCCCGATCAAAGTGAAACTCCGCCCGCTTTAAGCGAGCTCTCCTTTCGTTATCCGCTCAGGCGCTATCAAAAGGAAATTCTTGAACTTGTCAAAATCAAGATGGAACGCGGCGAGCGTGAATTGCACATTGTGGCGCCGCCCGGTGCAGGAAAAACCATTATCGGACTGCAGCTGATCAGCACACTTAAGGTGCCGGCATTGATTCTGGCGCCCAATACGACCATTCAATCGCAGTGGGGACAGAAGCTCGATCTTTTCATCCCCGATCATTTGACCGGATTGCTCAATACGACAGATATTCTCGGCACCCATGAAGATAAACCGCTCAAGCCGGTAACGGTGCTCACCTATCAGGTGCTTTCGACACCGGGCCGAGAACAGGAATATCTGGAAAAACTGGCCCACCAGAATTGGGCGCAAGAGATTGCCAAAGGGCGTTCAATCTCCTCAGGCGAGGCCGAACTGAGGATTCTCGATCTTTTGCAGAACAATCAATCTGCCTATGCTCGCGAAATGTCGAGACATGTAAGCAGACTGAGAAAGAAATTGGCAGACGTGATGGAGTTAAAGGATGTTCTGCACGGCAATGCCTTTGAATTGCTGCAAGCGCTCAGACGCCAGAAAATCCGCCTGGTGCTTTTTGATGAGTGCCACCACCTGACCGACTATTGGGCGGCGATCATGAGCCTGCTCGTCAAACATCTGGATGATCCGATTATTGTCGGGCTTACAGGCACGCCGCCCGAGGGCAAGACCAAGACTCAGGAAAATCGATATCTTTCTCTTGTCGGTGAAATAGACTATCAGGTCCCCACACCTGCCCTTGTTAAGGAAGGCGGTCTGGCTCCGTTTCAAGATCTGGTTTTATTTACGCAGCCGACGGAAAAAGAGTTTCATTTTCTAGAGTCCCAGCATGCCGACTTCCATCGTCTGATTTTTGATCTGGCTGGCATTGAGCCTCCTCCTCTGCAGTTTGAGCACGAAACAGATGCAGTTGACCGGGCAAGCGAAATGGGCGAGTTAAGCTCAGACCTGGAAAAAGACACAGATTCCGCTGCGAATTTAAATGGCGCAATTGATTTAATTGATCATTTTGATTCAGTTGATTCATCTCCCTTATTGCCGGCACCTCAACTCATTGATCCGTCCATGTTAGCTAGCGAAATGGGCGATCACTTCGAAGAAGATGTGGTGCCGGGGGTGGTGTCGGGTGGAGATCTGGATTTTTCTCCCGGACCGGCTCAAGGCCAACAATATGAATTGGTTCGATTTGATGAGCCGGAAGCGCCTGAAGGCTCTCAGTCTGATTTAAGGTCTGAATTTTCCGGCTGCACTGATTTGGCAGTTGTCGCCCCGACAGAAATTGCCAATCAACCGGCAGTGCCACCACTGACTGAGTGGGTTTTAGGTCGCTTGAATGAAACTGCTTATGATAAAGATACCGGTGCTTTTAGAAGTTTTGTCCAATTGCGTCCGCAATTTGCATCGGCACTCTATCGATTTCTTTCTAAAACCGGCCGGCCTTTGCCCGGCAATATCTGCCAGACTGAGGAGATCCTCCAATCGCCAACTATCGATGATTGGATGATGATTCTCGAGGATTTTGCCTCGCACCGACTGAAGGTCAGTCAAAACAAGCAAGATCATCAGCTGTACGAACAGGTGCGTTCCTCCATGCGCAAACTCGGCTATGCGATCACCGAGCAAGGTCTGCGCAAAACCGCATCTCCAATAGATCGTGTTTTGGCCTTCAGCCGCAGTAAAACACATGCAGTGTGCCGAATTCTCGATACGGAATACTCCAGCCTGCAAGATCGCCTCAGGGCAGTTGTGGTGACCGATTTCGAACGGATGTCGGCGACATCTGTGAAGTCATTGAAGGGGGTCCTGGATGCCGAAGCCGGCGGTGCGGTGGCTACCTTGCGCACGCTTTTGGCGGCGCCTATCTCGGCTGTTATCAATCCTTGTCTTGTCACCGGCTCTTTGGTTCTGGTGGACAGACGAATCAAAGATCAATTCATCAAAGTTTTTGAGCAGTGTTTGAAACGCGACGGGCGCGATGTTCAGCTGATTGCCGACGATGACCAGTCAGAGCTTTATGTAGAAATACGGGCTAATAATACGCAGTGGCAATCGCGATTGTACGTAGCTGTGGCAACAGAAATTTTTGAGTTGGGCATAACAAAATGTCTGATCGGCACGCGAGGCTTGTTCGGAGAAGGATGGGATAGCCAGTCTCTAAACACATTGATTGATTTGACGACGACAACTTCACCGGTATCTGTCAAACAGCTGCGCGGGCGATCCTTGCGTATCCATACAAATGATCCTCTGGGCGGCAGGAAAGTCGCCAATAATTGGGATGTTATTTGTATTGCTCCGTCCCTTGAAAAAGGACTGAATGACTATCATCGATTTGTTCGCAAACATGACGGATATTATGGAATTGCCGACGACGGACAGATTGAGTGTGGTGTAGGGCACGTCCATCCATCATTTTCGGAACTGACTCCTGTTGAGGTTTTTGCCTCGGCTGTAGATTTGAACAATGAAATGCTCAAGCGAGCACTGGTGCGCGATCAGATTTACGATTTATGGAAAGTAGGCAAACCCTATCACAACCGCACGCTAGGTTGTGTGGAGCTGACGGATTTGAGAAAGTTGAATCTGACGCCTGCATATTTGAAACGCAACGCCGGGTACAAAGATCATGCCCGAGAAATGCGCGCCGCTTTGAGTGGTATTTATATAGAACATGCTGCCTTGGGAGCCCTGACGGCTGCGATGGTGGGAGCGGCCAGTGCTTTCTGGGGAATGCCGATATTGCTTTGCGCATTGCCGTTTGCAGCGGCAATGGTTTTGGCCTTCAGACGTCACAAAGGACTGTTTTCGAACTTTCAAGAGCAGGTTTGCGAACCGGGTACTGTGGAGTCTTCGCTTGAAGATATGGCGATGGCGCTTCTGTCGGCATTAAAAAGAGTACGCCAATTGCCAAAATACATTAAGCGAGAAAGCATCAAGATATCCAGGCGCTCGGACGGCAGCTACCGCGTTTTTCTCGATGATGTTGAAGCCTCGCATTCCAGGATTTTTTCAGCCGCCTTCAAGGAGTTGATGTCTCCGGTAACCAATCAGCCTTATCTGATCCCAAAATACGAATTTGCTCTTCCGTATGCTGATGGAGACAGGCAGTCTAAAGATTCTGAAAAACGAAAGCGCCTCTTTTTCAAAAGCTATTTGCGTGGCGCTGCTCAGCCGCGCATTGCCACCTATCATATTGTGCCCAGGCTCCTGGCCCGGTCGCAGAAAGGGCGTCAAGCTTTTCAAGACGCCTGGAACAAATATGTCAGTCCTGGCTTTATTGTGGAAACCGAAACCAAACCAGAAGTTCTGCAAAAATATTTCGGCATGGGACCAAGTCTTGCCGAGCGGTTGTTATGGGAGTGAATGCAAGAGCACGAATTTTGCAAGTGGGGGCGGCCTTGGGCCTGATTATGCCTCTAATAGCAAGCGCAGCCCTGGGCAAAGACAGTTTTAATTCCAGCCGAGAGAAAGGTGAATACCTTTATGCAAAAGGCGATCTAGAGGGTGCCATCACGGCATTTGAAACGGCCTGCCGGTTAAAGCCGGATGCCTATAAAGTGCATCTGATTTTGATTAATATCTACTTTAAGAAAAATCAACTGGAGCGTGCCATCAGCGAATGCAAGAAGGTCCTGGCACTCAAACCAGGCAATCAGGAAGCGCACATGATGATGGGCAATTTGTTGCGCAGCTCAGGTGACTACAAGCAAGCTATTGAAGAGTTCAAGCAGGCCATGAAGCTGGGCGCCAAAGATGATTCCGTCTATTCTGCTATCGGCTTTTCATATTTGCACGAAGGCGACCTCACCCGTGCTGAAGAATTTCTTCGTAAAGCGGCTGCCGAAAAGCAAGAACCTGTGGATGCCTATATCGGTCTGGCCATTCTCGAATTTAAGAAAAAGGAATTTGCCAGTTCACTCATCGATCTTGATCGGGTGCTCAAAGTAAAACCGGATTCAGCCGAGACTCGTAAATTGCGAGGAGAAGTGCTGATTGAGCTGGGGCGATTTGACGAAGCCGAAGCGGAGCTGAAGAAATCGGTTGCTTTGATGCCTGACTTGCGGGCCGCGCATATGGCACTGGCCAATCTCTATTTTCGCAAGAAAGATTTATCTCAGGCCGAGGCCTCCTTGCGCAAGGTCCTTGATTTAAAGGAAGAAGACGCTCAGATGCATTATGCCCTTGGTGTCATCCTCGATAGGCAGGGAAGATCGATTGAGGCAGCCGGACAGTTTGAGCTGGGAGCGCAAACCGACAGGAATCCGGCCTCAGCAGAAAAAATGCGCGGACATGCCGAAGATTTGAGAAGGCAATCGATCGATATGACCACCTATAAACAATACAAATCTCTGCTCAATCTTGGCGGAGATCCGACACCAGATTCGGTGTTCGGCTTGCAATACAGTGGATTGATAAAGTAATCAGAAGATAATAGGAAAAAGACCAATAATGTCGAACTCAACCCTCAATCAATTGACCAGGTGCCCGCTAAAACTATTGATTCTTTCTTTGATTGCGCAAGTTTCAATGTCATTGGCAGCATCAGCCTTAGACGCGCCTGAGAAGCCTGCAGAGCCATTGACTGTGAAGGTGGCATACTTCAATTTCGGCCGGATACGGGCAGGCATTCCGGAAGTTTCAAATGCAGAGGCGATTCGCATCAATTCCGAGGCGCAATTGAGAAAAGATGTTGAAACCTGGAACAACAAATTATTGAAAATGCGCGAAGAGAAAAAACCAGCCGCGGAAATCGAGAAAACCAAACAGGAAGGCCAAACGGTAGTCAGGGCCAAACAAGAAGCTCTGGCACAACTGGTGGAAGCGGCGAATCTTTCTGTGCGAGTGAGAGTTGCTCAAGCGGCTGAAGCCGAGGCCAAAGAACGCAATATTGATCTGGTCATCGATGGTCAAGGACTATATGCTGGTGGGCAGAAGGTTTTTGATCATGGCATAGACATTACGCAATCGGTGCTCAAACGATTGTTGGCCGAAAGCGAAGATCGGCAAAAAGCAACGCACTAAACATTGATTTCAGGGGTGAGGAGTGCGCAGACTTCTTTGCGCAAAATACCCGCTTGCTCAAGTTTGCCTTGCGGTTCGAGAACCGCAATCAAATTGTGTTTGGCCACGGCCAGATCAGTAGTGATTGCCTGCAAGCTGCGCTCTAGATCTTGCACCGCTTCCTTAAGAAGGATCTCGGCCAGGCTGTAATTTCCGTGCAAGGCTTCGTATTCGGCTTTGCTAATCAGCCTGTCAGTATGTTTTCTGCCGGAGACTTGCGAAGCCATGGCCACCGCCTGGTCGAGATTTGTAATATTTGCCGCAGCTGCCTAACGACCAGAAATCCGGTCGCTATGCTAATTCTTACTTTTTCTGCAATATGCATGTGGCTGGTTAGCCCATATTTGCTGTTATGCGAACTTAGCTTTGCCCGTCACTTACTCAAGACGGAGGCAAATCAGTCACATGAGGTGCGGTCTTTTGGATGAACGAACTTTCCGTCTCTAACGAGGTACCTTTAACCTCGACAGGATCCGAACTTCCCACTAAGATGAAATCAGTAGTTTCAGGAGGTCAAAGATTTTATGGCCGATAACTGTGGAGAAGATTGCAAGCGCTGCGACGACGACGATTGCGCCAATTGCGCAAAATGCGAATGCTGCTGTGAATGCTGTGATTGTGCCAAAAATGAGGGCAAAAGCTGCTCCTGCGGATAATCGCTAAGAGCAGCTCCTAAATCTATTGCGCTCAGGTCGCGGGTTAATCATCCGCCGGAGCGCCATTGCCTTTTGAAGCAGCGCATCTGCAAAGTACAAATGTGCAAACGGCTGCAGTAGAAAACTCGTTGCAACCTGTCCGGTGCTTCCTTTACACGTTTAGTCTTTCAAATGAGATCTCAAAAGAACGCTGGAAAGCAGTTCAAATGCTTCTTCGTCGAAAGTATTTTCGCGCAGAGCTTTTTCGAGGAAGGACTTTTCTTCTGCAGAAACGTGACCATCAGCCATGATAATTTCGCGAATCACCTTTGCTTCGTACTTCGATACCTTGCCGTCGTCCTCAAGTACTTGTTTGAGAGCTTCTTCCAAATTCAGTGCAGACACTATGCTCACTCCTATACCGTAGACCCATGAGTTGAGATTATACTTACATTTTTCCTCAGGAGCTAAGTGAGTGTCAGAACCGACAACAAAGGTTGAAATCACTCCGGTTGAGTTAAAAAGACGCCGTGACCAGGGTGAACGGCTGATTGTGCTTGACATTCGTGAGCCTCATGAGCTCAAAATCTCTGTCTTGCCGGATGTTCTGCACATTGCGATGGGCGAACTCACAGACAGAATCGACGAATTGGAGCCCAGCAAAGGTGATGAAATCGTAGTGGTTTGCCGAGCCGGCAATCGCAGCAGTGTAATTGCCGAATTCTTGAGAGAAAGCGGGTTTGACCGTGTTTACAATCTTACCGGCGGCATGAACCTCTGGGCGGACACCGTCGATCCCAGCTTTCAAAAGTACTAAATCTGGAAAAATCTGCCCTCCAGACCCTATCGAATTTGGAAGCTAAACCGATATCGGTTTAAATTCCAAATTTGCTAATAGCTTGAGCCTGCTTGGCTTTGAAATGCAGGCTGGGCTGAACTCTTACATTAAGTTTCGCTTGACATCTATTTAATAGAGGCCTATTCTGAGCGAGTCACCTTGCTGCCAGTTACTACAAACTATGAATAAACGCCTTCATGCGCTTCCCACTTTACTAATTACCTCTTTTGTCCTGGCTTCAACTCATCCAGTGCTTGCTGATCCCGGGCAAGATCAAGGTTTGCCCGCCGGTGCCCAGCAATTGGTGCCAATGCAGCCCACGATGGCTACTCCAGCCAACTATTATCCGGCTCAAACAGGCGGACCGCCTCAGGGTTATCCTCCACAAGGCACGCCGGCACAGTCAGGTTATCCTCAACAATACAGCGGTCAGGCTTACCCGCAACAGGGCTACCCGCAGCAGGCGCAGCCGTATGCAGCCGGTGTTACAGAAGCAGTACCAGGGCAAAATCAGCCAGCTCCAGGGCAGATGCAGCAGCCTCCGGCCCAGATGCAACAGGCCTCGTCGCAAATGCCTCCACAACAGCCTTTTCAGCAAAGTTATCAACAAAGTCCCAGCCCATATGAAATGCAAGAACAGGCAATTCAGAACGGTCACTCACAGAATCGCAATGAATTAGACAAGTACTCGCCTCCTCCGGATGTGCCTGACGCTGCTCCCAATCAGGGATACCAGGGTGAAGTCTCGAAAGGAGCCGGGATGAAAGGAGTGGTCGGCAAGGCCGCCAGCATTCTCAAGAGAACCACGCAGGTTGCCGCTCCCTATGCTGCTTCATTTCTTGTCACCACGGCTGCTTATAAGATGGCCAACCGCAACAATGGCTACAACAACGGCTATGGTGGCTACGGTGGCTATGGCGGCGGCTATGGCGGCTATGGGATGCCGATGGGCGGCTACGGTATGCCGATGGGCGGCATGATGCCCGGGATGGGCATGTATGGAATGCCGGGAATGGGCATGGGAATGCCGATCAGAATGCCTGGCTTTTAGAAAAGTCGGGTGGCGTTTCGTGTGATACTGGTCTCCTCAAAAGGAGCCAGGTTGATGGAAGGCATTGGCAACAAGTACAAGTGGAATATGCTCGGCGCCATTGGCGGAGAAATTACCGATGTCCGTGAGGGTCACGCCCGGGGGCATCTGCCCCTTTCTGGCCAAGTCATGCAGCCGACCGGCGTTTTCCATGCCGGAGCAATCACTGTGCTTGCAGATGAAGTGGCGTCGGCCGCCATAGTCGGCACTTACGCTTCACACCCTGAGGCTGAAGGCAAGCTGTTTCCTTATTCTGTACAAATCAGTCTCAACCTTTTGACCAATGACCCGGTAGGACCGCTGACAGCCGAGGCAAAAGTTGTCAGAAGAGGCAGAATGACGGTCGTAGACACGGTGATTACCGCATCCACTGGCGACACGGCGGCGCTTATGCGCAGCACTCATATGATGGTTGATTTAAAGGAAAAGGGGCCGCATAAGAAGCGGGAATTGAAGGAGGAGAATTTCAAAAGAAGTTTTCGCCCCCAGAAATTTTTCGCCGCAGAAATGAATCGTCTGGGTATGTCCTAAATGGATGGAGTTTTTTACTAGGGGGACGCACAAGTGCCTGGCAGATCGCATAAATCGCAGCCGACCGATGAAGAATTGGCACTCTTGCACGACAATACCGTGTCGCCTCGAGATGACAGGCGCATTCGCGGGAAAATGCTGCGCGATGTAGTACCCAGAGAGTCTCACTGCGAGTGGAAAGCACCCGCGGATCGCCCCGATCCGGTAGAGATGCTGGAAGAATCCAATAAAGGACGCATCCAAAAACTAATTCCGATTCGATATGGGCGCATGCTGCAGACGCCATTCACTTTCTATCGCGGCGCCGCTGCACTGATGGCGCGCGATTTGTCCACTACCCCCAATTCAAAAGTGAAAGTGCAAGCTTGCGGTGACTGTCACTTGATGAATTTTGGCGCTTTTGCAACGCCGGAAAGAAATGTAATTTTCGATATAAATGACTTCGACGAAACTCTTCCTGCTCCATGGGAATGGGACATTAAGCGCCTGGCCGCCAGTTTCGTATTGGCCTGCCGTGACAACGGACTGAAGCCGAAAGCGGAAGTAAATGCAGCCCAGGCTGTGGTGCAAGGCTACAGAGAAAAAATGGCGGCCATGTCGAAGCTCAGCATTATGGATATCTGGTATGAGCAAGTGCCATGGGAAAGTGTGATCGCCAACACCGGCGATCTCAACTTGCAAAAGAGGCGTCAAGACCAGCTTAAGAAGGCAAAAAAGCGCACAATTCAGTTGTACTACTTTCCAAAACTGGTAGAGACCGGCGGCGAGTCCTATAAGATCAAAGACAATCCGCCCTTGATTTTTCATCCTCCGCAAGCTGAAGAGGACAGTTTTTACAAAAGCATTGAGGAGTCTCTCAAGAAATATCGCGCTACTTTGCAGTGGGATAAACAGAGACTTTTCGATCGCTATAAACTGGTCGACTTTGCCATAAAAGTGGTAGGAATCGGCAGTGTCGGCACCACCTGTGGTATCTTACTTTTTCTGGCCCCCGACGACGAGCCCTTGTTGCTTCAAGCTAAGGAAGCACGCCCATCCGTACTGGAAGCCTATGCAGGCAAGAGTGCCTTTGATAATGACGGCGAGCGGGTTGTGGCAGGGCAGAGAATCGTCCAATCGGCCAGCGACATTTTTCTTGGCTGGACGCAATCGGAAGAAGGAAAGGATTTTTATATACGGCAATTGCGAGACACGAAAGTAAAGCTTGAAACCCAGTACTGGGACGCCAAAGAAATGGTGGACATCGCTAAATTGATGGGGCAGGTTCTCGCCCGTGCCCACGCTCGCTCGGGCGACGCGGCTGTTATCAGCGGTTATCTTGGTAACAGCAATGAGTTTGACGTGGCGATCGGACAGTTTGCAATTGCCTATGCTGATCAAACCGAAAAAGACTTTGATGCACTAGCGAAAGCGGCTGCCAGCGGCCGCGTCACTGCAGCGTCAATAGAGGGAGATAAAGACTGAGGCTGCAGATGCCGACCGGTAAGTTTTGAATCCGGACCGGATGCTAAATCTGTTTTGTGCCTCGCACGCAGAGCATCAGTTCCAGAAGCAGCCGCTTCATCTTCAATACTTCGCTGGTCAGCTGATCGAGCATTGTCTGGCGAGTGGAAAGCAAATCGATGGTCAGAGCTTTCGGTATGGTCTTGCTGCCTGTGACCAGATCCACTTGTTTTTCATTGCTGCGCGAAGTGAATGAAGGGATATTGTTGTCTTCGATCCACCTTTCGATAATGTAATCGGCTCTTCTTTTTTCGGATGGGTCATTAGGTGGAACAGCGTTTAGGTAGTTCCAGACGGAATCAGGGTATTCGCAATGCAGTCCGACCGGCCGGTCAAAAAGCTTAGCCAGCATGTTTGGCTCTTCTTTATACGAATATCTCTTGCCGGCCACCTGGCGCATTGCGTAAAACGAGGCAAAGGACGGCACCACACCAGCAAAGATTCCCAAGATCCCGGAGGGAATTGCCAATTTCGGCAGCGCGTATGTCGGAATTGCTACCGCCTCGCAAGCCGCCCAGAGAGCGCCGTTTGTGCCAAAGGACATGGCATTGGTGATAGCAACACTGCGGTCTCTGGCCGCAGTCATATGTTGAAGCATGTCAGCATAGAGGCTTTGTTCCTCAACTATCTCCGCCTCGACAAAATCCGCTTCCAGTCCAGTTTGCAGAATGATCTCCAGGGCTTCCTGACGGGTTTCACTCAACTCCAGTCTCAGTGTCAAAGCGCCACCGTCTGGAGAACTTCCTCGTTTTTGCAATTGTGCTCTTAAATCTTGAATTTTATACAGTAGTGGCGACAGATGGAGTTGCTCTCCCAGCGCCACCGCTTCTGGTGACAAGCTTTGACTGCGCAGATCGATTTTGGCTTGAAGAATTTTCCCCGGCACTTGCACTGAATTGGGTAGCGTATTTGCTAGTGCAGATCGCGGCAGAACAAAAGCGATTGCCATGAAAAATACAAAAAAGCGACTCTGGCATGAACTTGGGTGCATTATCTAAAGATTCTTGGAATTTCCTTCGACAGCACCACATTTTAAGCTATTGACGACCTCGAAGCGACGAAAGGCAGCGACAACAATGGTTTTTGGAATTTTGTATTGTCCGTTATTACATATGGACTATGCGCTGTGGCGTATGGGACCGCTCCTGATTTGGCGCTGATGATTTTTCCTCGTTTCTAATTTTAGACGTGAACAGTTGCCAACTGGACCGATTTTTGCCTTGTTCACTGTTTCAATTTTGTCCAATATTATGCCCGGTAAACTGAGTGAGATTAAGGATAGGCGGGAAAAACTAAAGTACCATTATTCAAATTGTGTATTGTGCTCAAGCTGTGGCGCAATCTTTCGTGTGTCTGTCGGGAGGAATTTCATGAAAAGAAGGCGTGTTCAATCGGCAATTTTCTTGTCATTGGCCAGCGGATTGGTTGTCTTCAATAGTGTTTCGGCACAAACGCCAAAAGGTGTTACTCCTTATGCAAAGGTCGACATCACTGAAGAATTGTCGCAAACAATCGCGCGCATGAGCGCCGCCAAACCGGAAATCATGAAGAGGCAGAAAGATCTGCTCAATCAGCGTTATGACATGAGCAATCGTCCAGATAAAGAAACGATGTCCAAAGGCAAACCGCTGCAATCTGGTGTGCGCGTAAAGTTGCCGGCCGGAATGACCTGGGATAAATTGAATTCGATGTCAGCCGAGGAAGTCAGGGAAAAGGATGTCTTTCCGCAGGGCTTTATGCCCTTGCCGCATCCCAATCATCCGGAAGGCGGCATGATCTTTCCGCAGTTCCATATAGATGCAATCAAAGCGCAGGAAAAACGGGACCTCAATCGTTTCGATCTGGAATTCGATCTTCCCGATCATTTCTTACCTGAGTTTCCAGCGCCTATTTACCTGACGACCCGTCCTGACCTGGGCGATGTTTCGCAGGGCAAGCTTTTGACAATCAACAACTACTACGACATTTTCAAAGGCATTCTCAATCCCAAGCAGATTGAAGGTTTGCGCTTGCTATTGACGCCATTTCCGCAACAGCAGTTCAACCAAACTGAGGATCGCCGATCGGTGGAAGCAAGCCGCGGAGTCACCTGTTTAGAGTGCCACGGCAATGGACACACCAACGGTTCGGCTCACCTGGTCGGCGACATTCGCCCGCAAGAATTTCGCCACCGTATTGAAACTCCAACTCTTCGCGGAGTAAACATACAGAGGTTGTTCGGATCTCAGCGCGCTTTAAAGACGGTTGAAGATTTTACTGAATTCGAACAGCGTGCAGCTTACTTTGATGGCGACCCGGTAATTGCCACCAAAAAAGGTGTGAACATACTGGAGCGTGGAAGCCAGGTTCATTTCATGACCGAGTTTCTGGAAATTTTGGATTTCCCGCCAGCACCCAAATTGGATGTTTTCGGCAAGCTCAAACCGAAATTAGCTACCGCCCAGGAACTGCGCGGAGAAGCAATTTTCATGGGCAAAGGTCAGTGTGCAGCTTGTCACAGCGGGCCATACTTCACCGACAATTCAATGCATAATTTGCAAGCGGAAAGATTCTTCAAACCGCGGATGATTAATAGCATGATGGCCAGCGCCGACGGACCTATCAAAACATTCCCGTTGCGCGGCATCAAAGATTCACCGCCCTATCTTCATGATGGTCGCTTATTGACTCTTGATGACACTGTCGAATTTTTCAATACTGTGCTGGAGACAAAGCTGACCGGCGAAGAAAAAGCAGATCTGACTGCTTATTTGAAGACGCTCTAAAGTAGATGCAGAATCAGAGAAATTAAAAGCGGGCGGAAGAACCGCCCGCTTCCCCTTGCGAAAATCGATGGGAGAGGAATTGCCAATTCCTCTCTTGCATGAACACAGCTTAGAGACTTGCTATGGCAGAACTGTGACCAGCATGAATCTCATCTTTGGCAGGCTGTCACAACTCTGTCACCGTATTGTCGCCGTTTCATAACAGACGCCTATTAGTCTGGTTGCAACCGGGCTTAGATTGTTGCCCATCTTTATGGTTTGGATTCTACGAGGCAAGAAACGTCATGGGCGATTGCGAAATTATGATCAAGGAAAGCAAAGAAAAACCATCTGAAGCATGCAGTGCATTGTCTCAAGAAGTGGAATTCAGCCAGAAAATCAAATCCTCAAAGCAGACAACAGCTGAAGATAGCTTTCTTGATTGCGATTCTGAATTGAAAGCTGGCATATCTCAGAAGAAAGAAACTGAGCAATTGGACAAATGCTACTCATTCGGAGGCTACAGTGGACGATCTGGCGGTGCTGATTATTTTGGCACTCTTGGGCGTGACGTTGGTAGGTTTGTGGGCGGAAGCTTGATGGCTCTCACGTTCGGGCCGCCGGCGATGGGCTATGCCGTTGCCAGAAGCCTTGATTCGGTATGTTCTGGTGGTGGTTATAAAGCAAATCAGCTGGATCTCGGATGGAAAGATTGTGACGACAAACTTGATTGGAATCAAAAAGAGTTTGATAAGAAACTCTTTATTGACAAACAGTATGCAAAGGATCTCGACTTCTCGCCCATTCCAACCTTGTCGCCCATTGCATGCCGGATCATCGATCGCGTTGATACGAACGGTGACGGCTCAATGACTGTAAACGAAATCAATTCTGCATTGAATGGTGATGTTCTCAATGACAAAGAAAAATCAATGCTGGAACTTATAAAGAAAAGCAAGAACTTGATTGATAACGACAGAGACGGAGTCTCATTGCGTGATGTGAAAGACTTCGATAGTAAGGTTATTCAATATCAAAAAGAACTGGCGGTGGCCAGAAAATTCGCCCCTGAACTGGCTGATTTTGCTCGTGAATTGCATCAGAAAGGCAAGCTCGCCGATGAAAATCACGACGGCCGTTTCAGCAAAGATGAATTGATTTCCTTCTATATAGACTGCAAAAAGGAATTCTCGATCAATCAGACAGAGGAGGGAAAGCGCGACCTGGCAGCCCTCAACTGGGGAATCACAAATTACAGCCGTTACAGCCTGATGACTGGCAGACCGGGAGGCGGACAGATTAATCCTGAATTTTTAGAGACTCAATTGCTTCGTGAAATGGACCAGGTAATGCCTGCCGAGCAACGTCAGGAATTTCTTTCCCAAAGCGATCGTTTGAGAGTCGAGAGATATCAAAATTCCTTGAATCCATAACGAGCGAAGACGCTATTCAGCCCGATTTCAGCCCATATTTGTCCACGCCTCAGCCTCTTTTGGCTCCTAGTATTTCTTGAGTCAAGTGCCTGAGCGCCAGTGGACTTCAGTATGACCGGGTGCGGAGGCTGTAAATCTGAGGGGTTTCGAACCTGCAGGAGCACTCCGTGGCGCTAAGCAGGCATAAAAGGGTGCCCTCTTGAGTTGTTCTTCCTGTTAAGCAGAGTTTATAGGAGCAATGAATGTCCGGGAAGAGCGCGGCTCCTCCCGGATTTTCATATGGACCCGTCAAAAGGCGCCTGGCGCAGGTATTTCGAATTGAAAACTAAACCGATATCGGTTTAGTTTTCGCTTTCCCTGGAGATCAATGTAATTCGGCAAAATCTCTCAAAGCCCTTGATGTCAAATGGTTTTCGCCATTTTTAAGTCTAATCCTCCTGGGCATCTATCGGACTCATAGTCCATTCAGGTGATGACAGAAGTGGCAGCTAAGCCGATACTGGGAATGGTTGTATGTCCGGGGCTGTCCATCTCATGAACAGGTCTACTCTTATGCGCGTTTTTATACTGGAAGACTGTGAGATTTTCAGGCTTTCTTTACAGCTGGTCCTCGGTCAGGAGGCTGATATTGAGGTGGTAGGAAGTGTGTCCAGCAATAACCAGGACCTCTGTCGCCAGATTTTGAATTCAAAGTGTGACGTATTGCTGATGGGCTTAAGACTGCGTGGTTGCAGCGGATTGGAGCTTGCTGATCAGCTGAGAATGCTTGCACCGCAAATTCCCGTGCTGGCCATTGGTTTCTCAACTGACGCCGCCAATATGCCCGAGATGAAGAAAGCTGGCATCAATGTTTTCATCCCCATGAGCTCCAGCAATGAGTTCATCGCCAATCAAATTCGTCACTCGCGCGATTCATTGTGGCAGTGCGATTTTTCGGGCGTAATTGGACAATCGAGAATCAGCACGAGAAAACTGAACTAGGCGGCTTTCTTTTTTACCCATTTGCCGCCGCGCTTTTCATAAGTTTTCTTCACTGCCGCCCAGGCAATCTTGAAGGCGGTTACCTCGTCGGCGCCGTGATGTTGCCCATAAGCGCTGTTGAATGCGTCTTTGAAAATGTTCTGGGCATGCCGCGGTAGGTTGTTTTTTACTGGTGGCGGCAAATCTTCAATTGATGTATATGGCATTGGAATTTCCTTTGTTGACACCCGATTCAAAGGCAGCGACGCCAGAACTCATTCAAGGTTCCAGGCAGATTTGAAGTTAAGTTGGTGCTTGCCTGGCGGGCGTGCTGGAACCGGCAACTTTTCTGGCTGTCACATCTGATGGACGAATTGACGTTGTAGAAAATGCTTTTGAGCAAACAGCAGCTGCACCAGTGGCGGTGCTGAAGGGAAACAATTGGAAAAAAGGCGATGGTGCAGAACAGGTCTTGCGCTGGTGTGTTGAGTCCGTTCGCAAGAGCGGTATCGTTTCGATCATTGGGGTGTATCCGGAAAGCGAGGAAACATTCCCGATTGGCCTGGCAATGTCCAAATCTCTGACAGTAAGAGCAGCTAATTGTAGCCACCGCAAATACATTCCCAGGTGCCTGAATATGATGGAGAAGACTCCTTTTCGACCGTCTAAGATTCTCACTGCTTTTGAGGGACTGGAGCAAGCTGTTGATTGCTACAAACACTTCGATAAGAGAGAACCAGGTTGGCTCAAGTTGGAGCTGGTGCCGGAAAGTCAGTAGACAGGTGGCAACCAGCTAACTTGCATGAAAACAAAAATTAGAACGGGGCATTGCCCTGCTTAATGTAATCGGAGTATGTCAGTTCTTGCCAGATGATTCGTTTCAATGCATGAGGTTTGATTATTGACTTTCCATTATCGCTGCTGACGTCGTACATCATTTGTCCAGATGTACTGGGATTAGAGGTGCTAGCTGTAGGAGTCTCGAAAGTCATATTTGCATTCGAAACTGAGATATTGCTACCTAATAGCGCTCCTTTGAAGTTAGTGGGCCCACCAGTGACAGTTACATTTGCGTTCGGTGCGTAAACTGCCATCGTAACTTGTACTCCGCTCAAGTTGACAGGATTTGTGCCGTTATACCAGACCTGCATATTACCGGAATTGCTGTTGGATACTCCTTTTCCTCCGATGTTAATAGCGGAGTTTCCTCCACTCAAATCGTCGACATAGAATGCAGCCGGCTGCGATAGATTGCTTGCATCGGAAACTTGTATCGATGAGTTTCCTGAAACATCCATTGAAGAGATTTTATAATCACCAGGCGGAATGAAGGCTGTACCTGTGGTCATGTTCGAAAGAGATTGCCCTACCGGAATATCGACCGGACCGTCGCGAATGACCAATTTGGCATCTCCGGAAAGACCAATGGAACCAAGATCCGTTGCACTGGACGGGGCTGCAGGAGCTGGTGGAATAGACGTTTGGTCTATTGAACTTCCCGAATTGATTGGCTGCGATTTACTTGAGTCGAATCCTGGTTCATTTGAAGCAGGCATAGTTACCTTAACTTGGTCACTCGTATCGCCAACGGGTTTGTCTCCATCAAAAAAACCAGAGGAATTGCCATTTGTTGTGACATAACCCTTGATTGTCGGTTGACTGCCAGTCTGGTCGAAAGCTCCAAAGGCTACTTGGTCAGAACTCGCTTTTTTGAGCGAATTTACAGTCAGAGATCCAGTTATCGAAATATTGGAACCATTCACGTTTAAAGGCGCGGTGTTGCTTCCAATGTCTCCACTTATGTTTGAATTTGAGCCTATCGCAAGGCCTGATGTACCGAAAGCTACTTGATTCGACGGAAAAAACGGATTTCGTGGATCATTGCCTGGACTTGATGGATACTTTACTCCTCCAAAATCAGGGCGCATCATGGCTCTATAAATTGCTTTTGCCGATGCTGAAGATCCCAGACCGACTCTCACCTCTATGGTTCTCCAGCCTACGTTTTGTGCATTTACCATCGACCATTGCCTTTTCGCATCTGCCGATGGCACTGTTTGGAAATCGTAAACGGCGCTGTCTTGTTCTGTGGCTGGATACTCGTTTTTAACTGTGACTGAAATGATGGCTGCTTTGTTGCCCGGATCTTCAATACCGAGCAAAAGTGGTGTCAGTGCAAATGAATTGTAGGGTAATCCGACATCGGGGTCGTCATATTTGCTTAATTGCGACGCCTGAAGGCAAGTGCTGATATCGTTGCTGACAAAATCGACTGCCGCTTCTGCCAGTGTTCTCATCATGGCGGATTGTTTTCCCGCCGAAGATTGCTGCAAAAGCGGCACGAGCATGGAGTAAGCGGCGGCAATCCACATGGCTCCGATTAAACCAGAACACAAAACAGTGACCAGAGAGAAGGCAGTGGCTGAGCGCTTTTTGCTCTGTGTTTTGAAGATTCGTTTACAGGTGCGCATCTTTCTTACTCCACATAATGCCGATTACGCATGAATATTTCAGAGCGAAAAGATGCCGTTGACGTATTTTTGTTCGCGCCTTGAGTTTTAGAAAGCTCAACGCTAACGACGATGCCATTCACTCTGGGCAATGTATAGGTTCTCAAAAGCCGCAATGGAACTGGGTTGCCGCCCGGATCCAGCTCGTCGAGTGCCTGAAAAATCTGCAGTTTCCCGGTGGTCTTGTCGAGCGGACCGACAATCCCGGTGAGCACAGTTTGGGCCGGGCAAATCGTCGAACCTGGATTCACGTTTGGAATCTGAGTGCTGTCGTGAATTCCGGCAAAAAAGGTGCGCTTCAGAATATATTTACCGAGCGCCGCTTCATTCGGGTCCGGATCCTGAGCAACTTCATAGACGATAGTGTCCAAATTCCTTCTTTGTCTTGGATCGATACTGGCCGGCAAAGAAGTTGGCCAGCCTTTCTGGTTGAAGACGGGAACCTGGAAGATTAAGGTGTTGTCGTCAATTTGATAGGAGGCGGGGGCGCCGGACGGTAATCCTGCGCTGTAAAGCGGATTACTGGCCGACGGGAATGTAGGGGTGGTATCGGCCGGCTGATCGTAACTGTCACCGACAGCGGTCGCGATCCTTAAATCCGCTCCAATCTTTTCGAGGGTGCGCTTGGCCGCCAGGTTTACGTCAACCTTGGTGGTAAATTTGTTGATCCAGTCAAAAGAAAGCCAGCTGATTTCGGTAAGGCCAGCGATAGCTACTCCAGTTATAGCCAGTGCGACCATCATTTCGATGATGCTCATGGCGAGAATATTGCGCTGGCGAGTCTGGCGTTTCATAGTTCAGTTCTTATACACCGCGCCTTTTATGACATATTGTTTTTGACCGGT
>CAZHEZ010000052.1:0-40082 GCA_964531315.1 uncultured Candidatus Obscuribacterales bacterium
CCTGAGGTCGGTGACGCCCTTTTCCATAGAGCGGTTTTACTTAATAAAGCTGGTCTTTACGATCGAGCAGAAGTTGATCTGTACTGCGCGCAGGAAAGAAAATGGCTGGATCTCTCACTGCCGGACCTGATCCCTCGTGAGATCGAAATTGCAAAACAGGGAGCCCTTGCCAAGAAGTGAATAAATTTCAGGCTTGACGTCCGAGGCTTACCTATAATGACAAGTCGATTGGGAAACCAGAAAGAACATTACACGCAACTTATATGAACCAGGTTTACCTGTGGTGCGTAGCGCTCCTCACAACCGTCATAGCAGCAAGCACGCTATATCGCTTGTGGACTGAACGCTATCGGCTGGCAAAAGAAGATTTGAACGACGAGGACCGGGCATTTGCCTGGCGGCTGGTTGTTTTCGTCATCTTCCCTCTTTTCGTTTTCCTGGACTTGCGGGCGACGACAGTCGTGACTGAGTTTTTGGGCGGATATATCAAAAGCTTCACTTACGGAATCGTCTGGTACGAAGCTTTCCCCGCCGGTCTGACCTCAGAGCGTTTCATCATCCCTTCTCTCTTTTCCGGCGAAGTAGTTCAGTGCATTCTGGCACTATTGCTGCTGCCGGCTTTGCTCTTCCGTCCGCATCCGTTTCTCTCCACAGTAATAGGCTACACAGCCGCTTTCGTTCTTGGTTTGAACTTGATTGCCGAGCCGATTCTATCTCTGGTTGGCTTCGGCGGCACGAAATGGCATCTGGCCATGACCACTGGAGCGGTGGCAGCCCGTATGCCACTGATTACGGTGCACCTGCTTTTTGCCGCCCTCTATGTTTGGCTGATGAGAACTGCCAGGGTTCGCCTCTGGTTCTCCGAACTGACCAGACCGGCCGCCTCCGACGAACTGAGACGAGCTCTCTCTACCTGGCATGCCAGCCCTGAAAGCGCCCGCCTGGCCTTCCGCGTCGGTCTTCTGTACGACCGAGCCGGATTGCGCCGCCAGGCAAAGAAATTGCTCAGCCGACTGAAATCCGAGTATCGCCATCCCTTATATGCAAACTTTCTTGAAGGGATTCTTACCTACAGACGCCGTGAATACAAAAAATCTCGGCAGGCATTTCTTCTCACTTCCAATTATCCGAATGTGGACGGAGAACTCAAAGGCACATTGCTCGCAGCTGCCGCCTGCGCGGCGTTTGCGGATGGCGAGCTGACAGATGCGATCAATCTCTCCGAGCGCGCCCTTGAATTTGACGACCAGTGCCTGGTGGCACGGATGGTGAAAGTAGATGTCTATCTTCGCCAGGGCAATAAAGAGCGGGCCGGCGAGGAGATCCTCGTGGCCATGCGGATGGGACTCACTCTCGATCTGGAAAATAAAGTTCCACTGGATACGGACAGAGCATTTGAATGCTTGCTGACCGCCGAGAAGGGTGCCGCGCAAGAACGTGCCCTGGCCACGTCAAAACGATCGAATTAACCCAAAAGACTACGTATTTTCCCCACTCCATTTAGCAAAAACGTCATTTCTGAAACAATTAGCCTCTTTTACTCTTTTAAATAACACTTATAATTCTTCTGGAATCATTGGCTCAGGTGGGCTGGCACCCGAAATCATCCACTCCGTAAAAGCAGGTCCAGGCGTTGCTGAGATCGCTATCAAATCCCTGTAGTATCCGCACAAGAATGCTCCTCTTGTGTCTAGGAGTGGCTGCTCCGCTGATCGCCATCGGCAGCTTCACCTTATATAAGTCTTACCAGACACTCAAGCAAGAAGCGTCCCGTGCCACCACTTTCCAGGCCGCCATCGCCGTGCGCAGCCTCCAGCAATGGACGCAGACTCAATTAGACACGGCCGGCGCCATCGCAAACCTGGCCGCCTTGCGCGGTGGCAAAGCCGACGCCACACAAAAGATTTTCGAGACAGCACTGAAGGCAGAGCAGCAATGGCATGACCTTGCCCTCTTGAAAGACGGCAAGCTGATAGCTGCAGCAGAGCGCGGGCAAGGCGGGGTGAAGGCGAGAACTACCGCGGTAGTGCTAGACCCGACAACCAGGGAATTTATCGACAGCGTAGCCAAAACCGGCAAGCCAGCAATATCGGGCTATACACATTCACCGGTCTGCGGTGATCCATCAGTGCTTGTAGTTTGCCCGGTCAAAGACCAGGGCATGCTGCTTGCTTCCGTGGATCTGAAATCGGTGCTCAGCCTCTTTCGCGGATTGGGAGACGAGTCGGGCACCGTCATCGCTGTCGTAGACAGTCACAAGCGCGTCATCGCCCGCACCCTGCAAAATGAATACTGGCAGGGCAAAGACTTCTCGAAAGCAAAATCGGTAACAGCCGGCTCCAAAGCCCTTCGAGGCAGCTACGAAGCTGTAGGCATCGCCGATCCCGTCACCAGAGCATATGCTTTCGATCATGTGCCGACCACCAACTGGCTCCTTGTAGTCGGTGTGCCAGTCAGCGAAATATATGGACAGGCTCATGACTGGCTCGTTCTCCTCACAGCCATTGCGATCTCATGCGTGGTCGTTTCGGTAGGTTTGGCCCTCTGGGCGACACTGCATTTCACGCGCACCATTCGCATTCTTGTCAAAGAGTCTCTGGCCATCGGGCACGGCGACTTCACCAAGAGAGTCAATGTTTCAGCCCGCGACGAATTCGGACTTTTGGCACGAGCCTTCAATCAAATGGCCGCCCGCCTGGAATTGAACCAGGACATGAAGAACATGACCGACCAGGTATCCGAATCGATTCGCAAATCTCTCGATCTCGATCAGATCCTGAACACGACTGTGCGCGAACTTGGTCAAGCACTGGGCTCAAGCCGCTGCTGCCTGGCCCTGGTAGACACGCACTGCACGCTCGACACGTCCGATGACGAGCTGATGTTCGACTATGTCTGGACCGACAAGGACAGAGGCGGCACCGACCTGGCCAACAAGTCCATATTGATTACGAAGCACAGCGTGCTTAAATTGATCTTGCAGCAGGGCTCCATTCTTTCTCTCGATGTGCTCGATGACGGCGTCAATACGCCCTTATTTGAAAACGCTAGCGCAGAACAATCCACAGATTGGAAGTCGATTCGCTCCTTGATTGCCTGCCCAATCACCACCAATGAAGGTCCGCTCGGCATTATTCTTGTCCATCAATGTGATCGCCTGCGCGTCTGGACCGACTACGAGCTTGAGCTGGTCGAAGCGATCGCTCGTCAGGTGACGCTTGCTATGCAGCATGCCCGTCTATACAACCGCACCAAATCGATGGCTGAGCAAGAAATCCTCATCAATCATATTGTGCGCTCAGTAAGAAGCTCGCTTGATCTCGACACTATTTTGAATACAGTGACCGGCGAATTGCTCAAGGCGCTTGGAGTGGAGCGCGTGCAAATTGCCCAGCCGCGCAACGAAGGACCGCTTGTGGTCACGCACGAATGCCATGCCGGTCATCTTGATTCTGTCAAAGGCGTCAGCCTCTACCCGGACCAGCTGGACTTCAGGGTCTCCCATACGCCGGTGATAAAATCCACCCGCGCCGCCAACTTGCTTGCCTCCACGATGCAGACATTCCAGGCAAAAACGGCCGATGCGCTCAATCCCAATTCCACGCACGATCAGCTAGAACCGATGATTCCGGCGGAATTGAGAGCGGAAGCGCCGAGCGGCCGCAATACCATTCTGGGCATCGATCTCGATCGCTTGAGCAATGGATACAGCACTTGCGTCGAAACCGACGACGGCGAACTGGTCCAGCTTCCACCGGACGCCAACACTGTTCAAGAAGCTCCTATTGCTGTTATCACCGACATTGACCTGGACTCCAGGGCAATGCCCTTCCGTCATTTCCTCGATCAAAACGGCACTCGTTCTTTGATCGCAGCGCCTTTGGTCAGTGAAAACAGACTGGTGGGCTTGCTTGTTGTTCATCAAACTGAAAATACAAGAGAGTGGACGCCGACAGAAGTTCGCCTGGTGGCCGCCATTGCCGACCAGGTTGCCGTCGCCATCGAGCACGCGCACTTGTTTGCCACCGTCAAACATCAAGCCATAACCGATGGTTTGACCACACTCTACAATCACGTTTATTTCAAAAACCGCCTGCAAGAAGACCTCAATCTGGCCAAGAGAAAAGGCACCTCCTGCTCGCTTCTAATGGTCGACCTGGACAAACTCAAAGTCATCAACGACAACTACGGACACCCGGTCGGCGATGCCGCCATTCGGCAAGTGGCCTCGATTCTCAAGACGATCCTGCGTTCTGGAGACACACCGGCACGTTATGGTGGAGAGGAATTCGGCGTCATTCTGCCGGAAACCTCTCTCTTTGAAGCAGCCTTGATCGGCGATCGTATTTGCAGCCAGATCCGCAACAGCCATGTGCCTGGACTGGGAAGAATCACCTGCTCGATAGGCGCCGCTTCATTCCCGAAACAAGCCGGCAGTGCAGCTGAGCTCGTAGAGAGAGCGGACAAAGCACTTTATGTAGCTAAGAACAGTGGACGCGATCAAATTCGCATCTACGAAGGTGGGGAGTCGGAAACTCCTGAAGCCCCGGCTGCACCACCAACCGCCAGTGACACTACAGGCAGTTCCAACTCCGCCAATTCAACGAATAATGCAGAAGAGACTAGTTCTACTTGATATCGATGAAACCATGATCTCGTCAGATGGAGCGGGGCGCCGTGCCATCTCCAGAGTCTTGCAAGATCGCTACGACATCGATCCGGACACCATTAAGCTGTCCATGTCTGGCAAAACCGATCCGCAGATTTTGACTGAGATCATGAGCGAAGCCGGTCTCGACAAAAAGGAAATTGAGTCGAATATCCCGGCATTGATTGAAGAGTATCTGGTTCATCTAGAAACCGAAATTCAGGATGCAAAATACTATATCGTCCATGAGGGCATCCTTGAAGTTCTCACCGCCCTGGCGGCAATGGAGAACGCCTTTCTGGGGCTGCTGACGGGCAATGTGGAGAGGGGAGCACGCATGAAGCTGGAGCGCTTCCAGCTCAACCACCACTTCCCCCTGGGCGCCTATGGTTCTGATTCAGCCAGCCGGCTGGATCTCCCCCATGTTGCAAAACAAAGAGCGGACCAACATTTCAGAACCAGTTTTTCCCCTGGCGAAATTGTCGTAATCGGCGACAGCATTTACGATGTTCTCTGCGCAAAACATTACGGGTCGATTAGTCTGGCCGTCAATTCAGGAAGAACCACAAGAGAAGAACTGGAGGCGCAAAACCCAGATCATCTTTTCGCCACTCTGGCCGACACCGAGGCAGTCATCCAGGCAATCTTCAATTGAAACCGCCAACCTGAGCTCTCGAAAAAACCTCACTTAAACCTAACTCGCCTTCCTTTGTAATGAAAGCGCGTCCGATACGCGCTTCTCACGAATGGAGATTTCCCTATGACAGAAATTTCGTTGGCGAATAATTTGTACAGCATGACTTTGGAAAAAAATCAGGAGCCGGAAGGTCCTGCCGATGTCCTTTCAAAACAGGCTTACGACAAACTTTTCCAGGATGTTTCACCCGATATGTTGAACGTCAAGGAAGGCGATCCTCATAGAGGCGAATCGGGTGCCGCACCTCAAGAGCCGCGCGCTGAAAAGATTGATAAGACTCCAAAAGACCAATCAACCTGGGATAAACTGGGCGAATTTCCTAGAAGTGAATTCAAGAAAGACGGAAGTTTCGAATTCAAATGAGCCCGAAGTATTTGAACGGGAAGGCGAAAAGGAGGAGAGCCTGCAATTATGCAGGCTTTCTTTCAATTTTCATTGCCGCGATTTTCATCAGTAGACAAAGAAAAAGAATAACCAAGTCCAGGAATTGTTTTGATCAAACTTGTCGCTCGCTGGCTGTTCTTCATCTGTCCAAGTTTCGTTCTCAGTCCTTTTACCATCACTCTTACAGCTTCCTCCGAACTGTTTTTCTCCGATGGATAGACATTCTTTAAAATGTCTGCGGCAGAGAAAACAGCGTCAGGTCTGCGCATCAAAAACTCAAGAAATGCGCATTCCAATTTGCTCAGACGAACGGATTCATCGCCGATGGACAAAGCACGTTTTTCAGGCTCAAGAGCCACGGACAATTTTGAAAAGGCAAGATTGGATACCGGACCGGAGCGGCGCAACAATGCTTTTACGCGCGCGGCCAGTTCTCTTACTTCAAAGGGCTTTTTGAGATAGTCGTCGGCACCGGCGCCCAGACCTTCTTCCAGATTTTCGGTTGTGCCCTGTCCGGTCAAGAAGAGAATCAAAACCGGGATTTCATTGGCTCTCACTTTTCTGCAAAGCTCAACTCCGGACATGGCCGGCAACTGCCAGTCCAGCACCACTACTTCATAGGCAAACTGACTGAGCAGTTGCCAGCCGTCTTCTGCCGTGTGAGCAATCTCAAGGCTGTGCTTCTCGACCTCTACAAGCCAATCTCTCACGTGCACGGTGAGATTGACATCATCATCAATCATCAAAATCTTGGCCAGAGAAAAACCTCACTTAAACCTAACCGGGAAAACGGTTTACTGGTTGTGTTCCTTCCCGCACAAAAATTATAGACCAGGAGGAGTTGGAGATGAGCGAACTCAGCGCTAAGCCGGTTTCCACCAAAGAATTAGCGGCAAACCTTACCACTCGATTGGAAAGAAACGACCCCACTGCACTGGCAGAGGTGAATGAATTGCGCAGTCGCATGTCGCCACGCGAATATGGAAGCCTGCTCAAACAAATTAGAGAAGACAATGATCGCGACCGCCAGCTCGTCTCCAAATTACCCAAGGTGATAATTTACGGCTCGGATGAAAAGCCGCGCCTGACAGTAGTTGGCGATGCGCCTGAGCCCCAGAGCCCGCCCCAATCGAAAGCGCAAGAAGCATCCGCCCCTTCAGCTAAAGCACCGGAACGTGACTACTCAAATACGAACGCCGACAGAGAGCGCATGTTTAGAGAGTTCGGACTGCAGAAATAATTCTAGGGAAGGGATATAGAAGGCTCGAATCATCTGTGATTCGAGCCTTTCTCTTTGTGCAGGGGAAATGGTTGCTATTCACTTACTTACGAAACAATGCCGATTTCCCTGTAACAACGGACTCCAGATCTGAATTGGGAATTGATTGAATCAAGGGGCGAACTTCAACTGCGGGGGGCACATTCAAATTGGGCCGAAAGTCAGTGCTTCTAAAATTGAAAAGCCCTTTCTCTGTCTGTGAAACTATCGGAAAGGTTTTTCTGGTCAACATTCCTTGGGCTGCCGATTCAAAGGTTACCGAAACGGGTTTTGTCCTTGACAAGAACCCAAAACAATTGAGCCTCCCCTGCCAATCTATTGCCGCCACCTTGCCCTCACCTGCCTTGGCCAGGTTAGCTTCCAGCTCCACCAGGCTTCCTCCTCTTCCACGCATCGCCCCGACCAAAAAGAGCGCACCGGCGGCGGCTGCCAAAGTCTCTGCCGGGTGCTCTTCAATCGTTTTTCCGATCTTGCGCATTTCCTGAAGGGCCTGCTGGCAAAATGCCGAAACAGTATCGGACGCAATCCCTTTCTCGCAGACCCTTTCTTGTGGTGCAGTTTTTTCCATGTTGAAACGCGCTAAGTTTGGTGAGAGTACCGTCAATTGACGTTTTTACGCTATCTTGTTGGCAGTAAGAACGGCGTGAGGTTTTTTTCCGAGCCTTGAAACTTTGGACACGAGCAATGTTGCTTCTGGCGATTCCCATCGCCTTCGACGGCTTGGGCATTGCACTTCTGGCTCACTCTGTCGATTCGCTTCAGACGGCACTGAAAAAAGAGCGCAATGAAACAGAGAGTTTGAAACTGATTGACGGACTTTTCACCGATTTTGCTGAGGCTACTGGGCAATACTTCGGCTACGTGACCGGAGGAAAAGACAAAGAGCGCCTTGACCATGCGCTGGCATTCATTACTTCCGGAAAAAATGAAATTGCCCAAGTACGCAAGCTCAATCCGGACAAACCGCAATTCAATATCTTACTGAGTCGCCTGGAAATCGAAGGCTTTGACGCACTGCAAAAACTGGCGACAGAAGATAGCGCTCATGAAGGTGGCTCAATTCAAGCAATCAGTCACATGCGACCGATGATGCTTCGATGTTCAGCGGTAAATCGCATGTGTTTGAAACTGTTGGAGGTAAAACAACAGGACAGAGACGCGCTCGTTTTACAGCAAGAGAAAGAGATGAAAATTCTCTTTTCACTAATTACATTGGCTGCCACGATGAACATTTCAGCAGCTGGAATTGCCATCTTTCTTTTCCGCGAATCTATAAGTAAGCGGCTCAATATTTTAATCGACAACAGCAAACGGCTCTCCAGGCTGGATGCACCTGGACCATCCTTGGAGGGAGACGACGAATTTAGCCAGCTGGATTCGGTTTTGAGAAAAGTCCACAGCGAATTGAAGGAGAACGATGAGTTTCGCTCGAACGTCGTGACCATGGTGGCGCACGATTTGAGATCGCCCCTGGCATCCATGCGTATCGCATTGGAAATGGCTCAGAGCGGTCACTTCGGTAACATGGACGAGGGCGTCAGAAAGCGCGTCGATTCGGCCTATCGAACTTCAAATGAACTGATCAATCTCACTGATGGGTTTCTTGACCTTAACAAAATTCAGGAAGGCAAGCTCAATCTTGAGTATTCAAGGTTTCCCGTGACACCGCTCTTTGACGAAACTACAGAAAGCCTCATTCATCTAGCCCAGGCGCGCGACATCGAGCTGCACATCGACGAAAACGATTTCGAGATTGAAGCCGACAGACGGAAACTAGCACAGATACTCATAAACCTGGTGTCAAACGCGATCAAATTTTCACCGCCCAAATCCAAAATAATAATCTCCGCGGCGCAAACGGGAGACAAAGCCATTATCTCTGTCAGCGATCAGGGCCCCGGCATCTCCGACGATGCCCAAATCACACTGTTTAAACGCTTCACACAGGGTGAGACAAAATCAGAAGTACTGCAAGGGTCCGGTCTGGGGCTCTTTTTGTCACGCTGGTTTGTGGAAGCACATGGTGGCGAGATTGGCGTCGAGTCAAAGGTTGGAGTGGGCTCCCGGTTCTGGCTCTCAATTCCTAAAAAACGCTCCTAGTGCACCAATGCCCGAAAAAACGACGCCAAGTGTCCTATGGGAACTCCAGCGAGAATGGGGTGTCTTCCCTTTCGGCAATTGATCTGAGGAATCCATCATGAACAACGGCGAAATGAAGCGCCCTGCCGACGCAGATTGCAAAAAGCATCGTGAAGACTTAGAGCAATCCAGCGTTTCGGCACAAGCGCTAGAAGATAAACGCAAAGAAGACCTTTATTCCGCTGGCGGCGGGAGAAAAACCGACTTTGGCGAAGAAAGACCGGCACCTGCGCATGTTACCGAAAACGAAAGCAAGGCGTAGCTTAGGCGCCATCCAGCCAAGCGCAGACTTCAACCGCAAGCACAGGCGATAGCTTTATTTGACGATCAGCTCTCTGGCGATCACTTCGTCAATGATGCCGTATTCTTTGGCTTCTTCCGGCGTCATGATATTGTCGCGATCGTTATCTTTCTCGATTGTCTTTTGACTCTGTCCTGTGTTTTTGGCGAACAATTCAATCAGCAATTTTTTCTTGCGCAGAATTTCTCTGGCTTGAATTTCAATATCGGAGGCTTGCCCTTCGGTGCCGCCCATCGGTTGCCGCATTAAGACGCGCGAGTGAGGAAGAGCAAGGCGCTTGCCTTTATGTCCGGCGGACAGAATAAAGGCGCCCATCGCCGCTGCTTGCCCCATGCAAATAGTCGATACTTCGCTTCTGATATGCATCATAGTGTCGTAGATTGCCAGACCTGATGTGATGCTGCCGCCCGGGCAATTGATGTAGAGGCGGATGTCTTTGTCGGGATCTTCGCCTTCAAGCAAGAGCAACTGGGCGACGATAATAGAGGCGACGACGTCGTCTACGCCCTGACCGAGAAAAACGATACGCTCTCTCAAAAGTCTCGAGAAAATATCGAATGAACGTTCTCCGCGCGCAGTCGTTTCGATGACGGTCGGATTGTAAGCGACTGGATTTTCTTCAATTGCTTGAAAAATCTTCTTGCGATCGGGAGGAATATTCATGTCTTCTCCTTCAACCCTCTGGCCTGATTTGCAGAATCAGCGCCAGCGGTTGATCTGTATGTTTCACCTGCGCCTTATTATATCCGCGTCCTGCCTGGAATTCAGGCAAAGGACATATTGAAAACGATATTTTGTGGCGGGGAGATTCTAATTGAAAAGAAGTTTCTATCCCCCCTTTTGTATATAATGTGGGCGCTTTAATAAAGCTCTTGAGGTTTAACTGGTGTCCGAACAAACGAAATTCCGCGGCAATCCCAAGCGCACACAGGCATTTATAGGTCTGGGTTCCAATGAGGGCGACAGGCTGGGCTATGTGCAGCAGTCCATGCAAATGCTCAAAGACGTAAGCGGAATCAAAGTTTTAGAATGTTCGAGCCTTTATGAAACCGAGCCTATCGGCGTCGAGTACGACAAATGGTTCGTCAATGCCGTTGCCGCGGTTGAGACCACACTGTCCTGCAAGGCGCTGCTCGATGTTGTTCTTGATATCGAAAAACGGCTGGCCATCATGCACGGCGCCGAGGACACCCTGAAAGAAATCGTGCCGGGCGAAAAACGCCGTCGCATCATCGACCTGGATATACTCTTTTTCGGCAATCAGGTGGTCGAAGAAGAAGAACTGAGGGTGCCGCATCCCAACGTTCCATTCCGGGCCTACGCACTGGTGCCGCTCCTGGAAATTGCACCTGACTTCCAGCATCCTTCCTTGAAAAAGACAGTCACGCAGTTGCATGAATCTCTCTCGAAGCCAGAGATTGTCTACCTGTATGGTACTCGCGGCAACAGAGAGAGTCGCTCTTAAGAGTTTTTTGCCCAGCAGCACCCAGGAGAAACAATGGCTGAGCTGAACATCAAGATCGGCACCGACATTTGCTCGGTCAGCCGCATACGTGCGTCATATGAACGCTTTGGAGATAAGCTTCTGAAGCGGATTTTGACCGAGGCGGAAGAACAGCATGTAAATAGCGCCCGCCATCATATGTTCGAAAGACTGGCCGGGCGATTCGCTGCCAAAGAGGCAATGGCAAAGGCACTGGGCACCGGCTGGTACGGCATCGGCTGGAAAGAGGTGGAAATAGTGCGTGAGCGCTCCGGCAAGCCCACCATAAAATTGCACGGACGCGCTCTGGAAGTGGCTGCAAAGCAGAATCTTACCAAGTTTGAGGTGTCGGTCAGTCACGAGCATGAGTTTGCCACCGCCACTGTAATTGCGCACTGATGAGCCGTGACGCCTGCCGGTTGGTAACGCTGACGACTGACTTCGGTCAAAAGGACCCTTATGTCGGGATCGTGAAAGGCGTCATTCTATCTGGCTATCCACAGGCACAGATAGTCGATCTCAATCACGAAATCCCACCTTTCGACATTCTTGCCGGCGCCTTTTGTCTGAAGATAAGCCTGCCTTACTTTCCTTTCGACAGTGTGCATATTGCCGTCGTCGATCCCAAGGTCGGCAGCAAACAAAGACGCATTGCACTGCAGATGCGCGACTCAGTGATTCTGGCGCCGGATAATGGGCTGACCACAGCCTTTATTCCACTGGCAATAAAGGCATTCGCACTGGATAAAGCGCAGCATTTCCGCAAAGAGGTCTCCAGCACTTTTCATGCCAGGGACGTCTTTGCGCCGGTGGCGGCGCATCTTTTAAACGGCATCTCTCTGGAAGAACTGGCTACTGAGATCGACAAAAGCACTCTGACGATGATCGATGGGCTGGAGCCGGCCGTAAGCAATGATCAGATAGAAGGAGCCGTGGTCTACAGCGACCGTTATGGAAATCTGATCACCAATATCAGCGCAGAGATGAAGCGAAAAATCAAGGAAATAAGCATTGGCAGCCAGGTTCTAAAGATTGCTTCCGGCAGCTATGACACTATATGCGATGGCGAGGCGCAGGTTGTCTCGGGCAGCCACGGCTATCTGGAAATCGCCATGAAAGAAGCAAGCGCACTCGCTTTTCTGAAGGTGAAAAACGGTGATAAGGTGACGGTAAGGATAGAATGACTAGTCCTGTCCGATTCTCAGTGCAATAAACCAGACAGGACTAGGCGCTTTCTGGAATTTCTTCGTCCGGACTGCCGGGAGGCTTGTCTTTGTAAATTGGGCGACCAATCGCCATGGCAATCATCAAACATTGATCGACCCTTTCCATAGTTTCCTGAGGAAAGGCACCGATTTTGTTGACCAGGAGCGTTTTTGGAATGGTGGCGATGACTGTACAGTCGATAACACTGTCCAGTCGCAGTCCACCAGCCTGCCCTTCGGGAGTATTCATCATCACTACTACCTGAGTTGGCTCCCGGGTGGCCCTGGTTGTATTGCTGGTCAAAGGAACAAGCAAGACATCGTCCAGCCTTGAATTGTTGTAGTCGTTGGAAATTAAAACTGCCGGGCGTCGCTTAGTCTGAGTTGTTCCCTCATCTGTTGTGTAGGGAAAAGACACGAGGACGACATCGCCCTTTCGATAATTTACAGACTTCTGGGACATTCAATCCGCTGTCTACTAGTAAGAGTGCAAAAACCAACTGCCTCTAATTGTACCAGTAGCGGAAATCGCCCCTGAAAAGTACATACCCAACACAAAACGGGCTCTTTCGAACCCTTTTGCAGAAGGTATTCCGGACCTATTTAGACGGTCGCGTAGGCGTCCGTTGAGTAGACATCCCAGGAAGCAACCTCTTCGGCCGTTTCCTTTCGAGCTACCATCGGTCCTTTGAATTCTTCCCCCGTAGAGCCTACAAAGCACAATTTAAGCTGGGATTCGGACATGCCGCCCGGCTTAAAACAACCAGCAACGACGGTACTGAGAATACCTTCAACGCTGCAAGTAGGTTTTGTTAGGTCTAAAGAGGCAAACTGCTTCTTGTCCAATTCGAACTCTCCAAGATAGGGGAGTGCTCACGTTTTGAGAGTATAACATGGTCTTCAAGAGATAATTCAGTAAATTTTATCAAAAAACCGAAAAATTAATGAAGAATCCTTCCTCTCATAAGTAGGTATACCCCGGAGGAGTCAAATAATAGACAGATGTAAGTAGGAATTATTTAAGAAACCTTGTGAGCGCCGTTACGCTCGCCAAAATGCTTTTTGAGAAACTCTATGGTGCGCTGCGTGGCGTTACCAGGGACGAATACCTCTTTAATGCCTTGCGAAAGAAGCATTTGCCTGTCTTCCTCAGGAATCACACCGCCGCCGAAGACCAAAATATCATCCACTCCCTGCTCTTTGAGCAGCTCAACCACGCGGGGAAGCAGAGTCATATGTGCGCCGGAAAGCACGCTCAAGCCGATGGCATCGACGTCTTCCTGGATCGCTGTTTCCACGATCTCTTCAGGAGAGCGGTGCAGACCGGTGTAGACCACTTCCATCCCGGCGTCTCTAAGTGCCCGAGCTACTACCTTTGCACCACGATCGTGCCCGTCCAAGCCGGGTTTGCCAATTAAAACGCGTATCTTCTTTTGTGCCATCACCGTTTTCCGCAGTTTCTATCTTGAATTAAGACGCCAAAACGCCACAGTACAGTATATAAGGCGTTTTTACGAGTTCTTTTCTATCAAAGGAACGCGCTCGGTGATGATCTTCGCCAGTTTGTCGAAGCCTTTTATCTCGCGCCTGTTAATCAAATAAAAACATCTGCCGGACTTTATGCCTGTATATACCAGGTAATTCCACCGTTTGAACTCCGAGATCTGGCTCCAGGCCAGCTTCTTTTTGAAATAAAGCAATTTCAAAGTCAAATACTCGGGCGTGACAATCACTTCGTTGGCTTCCAACATCATCGGAATCAACATGGTTACGTCGATGAACACAAGAAACATGTAGCTGAAAAACTCTACTTGAAAGGGCATTGCCCCACCGCGCCGGTACCTGTCGATGCCGCCCATGACCATGCAGACATTGAGCGCAATGATGATCAATGTAATGAAAATGCGCGAAACATGCCTGAACCAGTGCCGTTTGAAGACTTCCTTGTTTTCAAATACGAACTCGGTTTTCGGTGCAGGCTTCATCCGCTTTTTCCGGTGCTTTAGTAACTAACTGATTATCCCAAATTGCAAGGGTCGAAAACGGAAACTTAGCTCGGCATAGACAAGATGCGGGCATTACAAATTCCAAATGAAGAAGAAATGATTGAAAACAGGCGTCTCTACTCCCGCCGCGCTACAATTCCGCCTGTTACTAGAATGGCTGCCGACTGAAAGCATCGAGCTTTGCAGGGCAGCAAACGGTGGATGTCATGACAAAAAGCAAACTGGCAGAGTATCTCTTCGACCGCATCAAGGACTCAGGCGTCGACACGACGTTTGGCATTCCAGGCGATTTCATTCTGCCTCTTTATGCGGCTCAAGAGAAGACCAAACTGAAAACTGTAGTCATGACTCACGAGCCTTCGGTCGGATACGCAGCTGATGCGTATGCCCGCTTGAAAGGTCTGGGAGTGGCTCTTGTCACTTACGGCGCCGGCGGACTGAATATGATCAATTCGGTCGGTCTGGCCTATGCCGAAGAGTCGCCCTTGCTGATTATCTCCGGCAGCCCAGAGACCCGCTACAGAAGCCAAAAACCACAGCTTCACCATTGCGTAAAAAGCTTCGACACTCAATACAATGTCTTCAAAGAAGTGACTGAATCACAGGCGCTGCTTGCCAATCCGGCCACAGCCCAGGAAGAAATCGATCGCGTTTTTGAAACCACGACCAAATTCTCACGCCCTGGATACATCGAGATTCCCAGAGACATGGTCAACTACGAACTCGATATCCAAGAAAGCGCCCCTCGCTCCATGGAAGCACCATCGGCAGCGATCGAGGAAGCCGTTCACGAAATCATCGACCGGCTGAAAGTGGCTGTCCAGCCTGTACTTTTTGTCGGAGTGGAAGTAAGACGCTTCAGTTTGAAAGACAAAGTGGTGGCACTGGCCGAAGCGCTAAATATTCCTGTAGTTACATCAATTCTTGGCAAAGCCTCATTTCCTGAGTCACATCCTTGCTTTGCCGGCAACTATTTCGGTCAATTCGGCAATCCGAAAGTGAAAGAATACGTCGAATCAGCCGACTTAATCCTTTCTCTGGGAACTGTTCTTACCGAAATGGAAAGCGGTGGCTACACAGCCAAGCTGTCCGCCAAAGCACTTATTCAGTGCACGGCCCATGAAGTGACCGCCGGACACCATACCTATCACGGCGTCAATCTTAGATCACTTATCGATCAACTGATTGAACTGACCACATCCAAAGTAAAACCCACACTCAGATTCAGCCTGCCCACCATAGAGCCGGAATTGATCGAACCGAAAAACGGCGAAAAAAATCTCACCGTCGCATCGATGATCAATCAGCTTAATGACTTGCTTTCAGAAAAGTTCGCCGTGGTCTCGGATGTCGGTGACTGCCTCTATGCCGGAATGAGCCTGAAGACGGACATCTTCATTGCACCCGGATACTACTCCAGCATGGGCTTCGGCGTGCCGGCCGGAATCGGCGCCCAGATAGCCAATCCCAAACGCCGCTCGATCATTCTTGTCGGCGACGGCGGCTTCCAGATGACGGGAATGGAAATCAGCACAGCCATCAAGCTCGGGCTCAATCCAATCGTCATCGTCTTCAATAATGCCAGCTACGCAATGCTGCGTTTCATCGATCAAAAGCGCGACTATTATGACCTGCCCAGATGGGATTATGCGATGCTGGCCAAGGCTCTGGGCGGCAAAGGCGCCAGCGCCCAAACACCCGAGGAATTCAAGGCAGCCCTCAAAGAAGCGAAGAACAGCGATTCTCTTTTCCTGATTGATGCACGCATTTCAGAAGACGATATATCGCCGACATTGAGGCGACTGACCGACCATTTCGGCAAAAAGGTGAAAGCCTCCATCTCCTGACAACAGGCAACGTTAGAGGGTATTACAGGAAAAGGTTGCAAATAAGCGGCTATAATCAGCCGTTGGATTTGACAAACCCTTGTGGCGCTTTGCGGTTGATCAGGTATTGATGCAAAAATCAAATAAAGAAAAATCTTCCCTGTTTCTGGCACTAAGTCTGGTGCTTGTTTCAGCCAACGCATCTTATGCCCAGCGCGAAGAATTATTCGACGTCGAGCCGCCCAAAGCAAAGCCCCAACCGGTGGAAGCGCCCCGGGCGATCATTATGGACATGAAGGACGACGAGCAGAGCGCTGAAAAGAAGGCGGGCAAGTTCTCGTTTTTCAAACATCCTTCTGAAAACAAAAAGCAGATCGCTTCAAACGACCTGGTAAAAGACGTTCCGGACGACAACGTCAAATCCGGCGGCGCTCTTTCACACGCCCTCTCCATGCCGAAATCGGCAGCCGGAGTAATGTGCGGTCTGGTCGTTGGTGTGCCAGTCAGAGCAGCCAAGACAATGGCCAGCGAAACCAAGCGGATCAACAATCAGGTGACAAATGATCTCACCTGGGACGGCAAAAAACCGGACATTACCGCTCGCACCTTTGGAGCTGCTTTATCGGTGCCTTTCGGAGTGGCAACAGGAATCATGACCGGCATCACCAAAGGCGCTGAACGTGCCGTGCATACAGGCAGCCGCAAGCCTTTCAGCAAAGAGTCAATGAGCATTAGCGACCCGGAATACAAATAGACGGCATCATTGCTTGGGTTTTTGATACGGAAGTGCCACTCGGTAGAGCGTGCCCTTGTGTTTCTCATATTTGGCCATCGTTTTATCAACGGCACCGCTGTTGATCAGCTGAGCAAGGGCGGTATCGAGCATGTCTTTAAATTCCATCTGCCCTCTTTTGAACATCCAGCAATTAGGGAAAACGCGAATCGGTTTGTCCATTTTGACCGGCTCAATGGCGCCCTGATTGTGTTCCAAAAAGGATTTGGCCACAGCCGGCTCCTCAAAGGACGCATCGGCCTTGCCTGTCGAAACATTGAGCAAGACCTGCTCTACACCAGATAATTGGGGCAGTGAGAGTTTTTTAGCGAGGGGAAAATCTTCATTGGCTATCACTTCGGCCGTTTCACCATCTACGGTAGCAATGACAAATTTGGGCTGATTGAGAGTGCTGAGAGTTTGTTCGGTAAAGCGCTTGTCTCCGGCCTTCACCCAGACATTGATAGGGCTGTAGTAGAGCGGATTGCTGAAGTCTACAAGGCGAGCGCGATTGGAATTTGTCCAAATCGGTGTGGCGATCATGTCGTAGCGATTGGTCTGCAATCCTTCAAGCATAGTTCCCCAGCCGACTTCCTCGGTCCACTCCACTTTCAGCCCCAGGTTCTTTGCCACCTGCTCGATTGTATCGATGCCGATTCCGGATAGCTTTCCGGTATTAGGATCCTTGAGACAGCCGGGGTTATAGACGACATAACCGCAGCGAATCTTGCCGCTTCCCATCACTTGATCGTAGAGAGAATCTGTTTTCGCCGCGCTCTTTACGCCGGCTGTCGAACACGACTGCAGGCAAACTGCTGAAAGGACAACAGCAAAAGAACTGAGCATACTGAGTAAAAACGTTTTTCTCATCATCTTACTGACACAATTGAGTAGCTTCGCCCTGGACACCGCCAGGACAGTATATAAGCTTGGCTTCTAGGTGGCCGCTTCGATGTAGCTGCCGCCTTGCAGGCGGCAATTTTTGAACGCGCGTGCAACGCGCGGGCTACGTGGCTGCTTCGATGACGGAGAGAAAACGCTGGACCCTTTCTTGAGATGGTGAGAGCAGCACTTCTTTTCCGCCTTTAGCAATAATTTGTCCGGAGTCCATAAAAATTACAGTGTCGGCCGCCTCTTTGGCAAAGTGCAACAAGTGTGTGACCGTGAGGATGCCAATTCCCGCTTGAGCAAGTTTTTTCAGATATACAAGAATAATCGCCGTCTGTTCCACATCCAAAGAAGAGGTAATTTCGTCTAGAAGCAAATACTTCGGCTGCAAAAGAAGTGCGCGAGCCAGCGCTGCTCTTTGTCTCTGCCCCAGGGATGCCTCGTTGGGATAGCGGTAGATAAAACTGCGCATTTCGAATAAATCGATAAGCTCTTCCACTTTGCCGGCATCTTCTTTTCCTTGCCGCAAAAAAACGGGCAGCGTGATGTTTTGCAGCAAAGTGAGATGAGGCCAGAGGAACAGTTGTTGAAACACGACCGTCAGTTTTGGCCAGGGCGGCGTCAGCTTTTTGCCTTTTTCGAGCGGAAATTGCACCTGCCAATCATCAACTGAAATCGTTCCTGCATGCGGTGGATCCAGCATTGACAATACTTTCAGAAGAGTGGTCTTGCCTGATCCGCTCGGTCCGATGATCACTGAAATCTGCCCGGGAGCAATATCGATATCCACACCATCGAGGATGTTTTGGCCTCGATACGATTTTTTCAGATCCGTTCCTTTCAGCATTGCTTTTCTCTTTTTTGCATTATTTCTCTGAGAAGTCGCGCGTGAAACGGGTTTTAAGCCAAAGGGCCAGACCGTTCATGGGCAGGCAAATGAGAAGAAACAACACACCCAGGGCTGTGTAGATTTCCACTGGTTTATAAATCTGAGCATTGATTTGCTGAGTGACGCGAAATATTTCAGGCACTGAAATCAAACTGGCAAAGAGTGTGGACTGCAGCATGTTTACTTGAATCATGAGAAGCACCGGCACCGTTTGCCTGAGCACGATGGGCAGCTGAATATAAAAAAGCACCTGCTGGGGAGTCATGCCACAGACCATACCGGCAGTGACATATTGTTTGGGAAAGTCGCAAAGCACACCGCGTATGACGTCGGCTACGGCGAAGGCATTGATGATCGTGAGAGTGACAGCCGCGGTTATGAAGCCATCGACAACAATGCCGAGCATAGTTTGCAATGGATAATGCAACCAGAAAAGAAAAACAAGAATGGGTATGCCGGACAGGCCAAAGGAGAGAACCCGGCTGGGAATGCCGACGAGATATGTCCATTTGGCGCCCATTACGCCCAGCACAGTGCCGAGCAAAAGACCCGCTGCCCAGACAATGAGAGCGAGTTGGAAAGTGACGAGCAAACCGTTGGAAAGTGCGGATTGGTATCTGGTTAGTATGTCCCAGACCGACAAGTGTAACGCTCCTAGATCTTGAACTCAGTACCCGTCAAAAGCATAGCAGTGAAGAGCGCCGGGTCAGGATATATCTTGCTATTGAAGTTTCTTCAGCCGACTTTTGGGGGAGCGAAGTATGGCCCGCAATAGAATAGCGCTTCGTGAAGACCAGCCTCACGAAGCGCCTTTGATCGCCGAAAGTTCCTGCTAACTGCGAGCGGTATCCACTTTCACTAGAGCCTGCAGTCTGGTCGCAGTCATTTTTTGCAGAGCGCTGTCAAAGGAAAGTTCCTTTTCGTCTGCGATTTTCAGGGCTCTGATTGCGGCTCCGAGGCTGATTTTGCCGTTATTGACCAGGGTCTGGGCTTTAACTGCGGCCACCAGTTGGTTTTCCGATAGCCAACCGGAGACGATGAGCACGCGGCCCACGCGCATACCGGTTTCTTTGCCTATCTGCATTGCCTCATCGATGTCCTTCTGACTTATGTAGCCAGCTTCTGTTAAGAGCTCGGCCAGTTTTACCGAGTCGTTTTCGCTCTCACTTGTGTCGGTCATAGGTCAATGCTCCCTTTAACGTTTCGCCCAGTCACCGAAATTAGCACCCTGTTTCAAACCCTCAGGTTCTCGCTTTGGTCTCAGTGATGCCTGAATATGCGGGTTCTGGGAAGGCCTCCAGATCCTCGAGCGAAATTCGCTCTGTATTTATTCTTCCCATTGCTTGTGAGAATCTTGTGAAATTTATCGTAGTTGATGTGAAAACAAGTCCACATCACCTTTTCAGGTGATGGCCGCGTATATATCTATATACTCGATTGCATCTAGATGTCGAAATTGGGATCTTGCGGGGAAGCGGCATCTGCAGCCAACATTTCATCGAGCACGGCGAGCATCAGGTCATTTACGAGTGACAGTCGCTCGTAGCTGTTGATTGCTGATTTGTCCCTGAAAGCCAGCACATGGATGCCAGGAGGGACCGAACCGTGCTCAGCAAGCTCTTTGGGCTCGTCTTGAATAAACAGCTTGAGATGAGGCTGCAATTTAATCAATTCTTGAACGCGCGCGCTGGCGAAGATTCGTTTTACAAGTTTTTCGTCCGATCCTTTTATTATGTATTCGCGATCGAATTCGTCTTCGCCGATTTCGATGTCTTGTGCACCAAATACTTTGCTGGCATCGGCAGCCAGGCTGCGATTGAAGAGATCAAAGCTGAGCGAGCCTTTAGTCTTGTATGGAAGAAAGGCAGAACTGCTGTCTGTTACGGCGCCGCCGACACCCTTTTGATGCATATGAAAGGTGATACTCCACGGCTTACCTTCCACAGGCACCCGCATTACGAAGAGTTTTTGACCATCGTCAAATGTGCCTTTATGCTCGTCGGCATATTCCATCCAAACAGACTTCCAACCGTAGACACTGCTGCGTAGTTTCATCAGCTACTCTCCCCGTCTATGAATCTGGAAGAATATAGCAGGTAAGCATTTTGGCGTCGAGGAATTGCCCGTGACCGCTTTAGACGACGATCAGCGGTTTAGTAAAGAAGATCTAGAAGAATTAGAAGAATTAGACCGGCCCGACCCAGAAAAGTCCGAGCCAGTGAGAGAAGTAAAACCCCAGAGCAAGGACGCTCTCAAGGCGAATCTGGCCACTGGCAGCCTGATGAAGGCGATTTGGTCGATGTCCTGGCCTTTGATGGTGACCACCATATCGAGCTCTCTGGTCGGCATCGCCGACATGCACGTAGCCGGATATCTGGGCAGCGCCTCCCAGGCTGCTGTCGGCGTCTCCGAGCAAGTGCTCTTCATACTGATGATCTTTATAATGTCGACCGGCGTCGGCACTCAGGCCCTGGTTTCACGCGCCACAGGGGCTGAAGACAAGGAAGAAGCGGCGCGTGCCACCGGTCAGTCGCTGTTGTTTGCTGTTTTGATGGGGCTGGCGCTGCTTGTAATGGCGAAGTTGGGAGCACACAAAATAGTCGGCATATTCAGCCGTTCCTCAGATGTTGCCGATGTGGGCGCTCACTATCTATCTATATATTGTTTGTACTTGATTCCTTTCAGCTTGCTCAACATTATCAATTCCGCATTTCGAGCCATTGGAGACTCACGCACGACTCTCATCATCATGCTGGTCTCGACGACTTTGAACATTGCCGGAGACTATCTGACTGTGTTGAACGGCTGGCCCGTGCCCGGGCTTGGAGTGGGCGGCATCGCCTGGTCCGGTGTAGTGGGAACCAGTGTCGGGGCCCTTGTGGCGGTCAGCTTTCTTTTGCGCTCGCCGCTCAAAGGCTGCACTGCCTATATGTTTCCTGCCGTCGGCTCTGTTTTAAAACGAATCATCAAAATCGGCATTCCGGCTGCCTTACAGCGACTGGGCTGGGGACTTTCCACATTTGTGATCTTCTTTATTCTGCGCTGTCTGGATAAACCGACTGAAGCGCTGGCAGCATGGACAATCGGCATCCGGGTGGAAGGTCTCGTATACATGCCGCTGATGGCGCTCAGCCTTGCCGTGGCATCGATTGTCGGGCAAAATCTCGGCGCCAAACAGGAGGATCGTGCCTTCAAAGCGGGCTGGCATGTAACTTTGATTGGTGTGGCCATGATGGTCTTCAACTGCGCGCTGTTGATCATATTTGCCGACCGCCTGTCAGAGGCCATGACCAGGGACCACGCTACAGCTCAGATTACCGCCTCCTATATTCGCTACAACGCCATGGGCGGTCCCTTTCTGGCGCTGGCCATGGTGCTGAGCTCGGCGCTTCAGGGAGCCGGCGACACCAAAACCCCGATGATCATCTCTTATATAACCAACTGGGCAATCAGACTGCCTGTCGCTTACTTCTTTGCCATTTCCATGAAAATGGGAGCAGACGGTGCCTGGATGTCTATGACTCTGTCTGTGGCCGTTATGGGGATTCTGACGGCGCTCAGATACCAGTCCAAAGCCTGGTTGAAGACAAAAGTTTGAAAATAGCCAAACTATTTTTCAATTCCGAGCCAGATTTCGAAACTTTTTCAAAATAAATCTGCAAAATTCATATTACGAGCAATTTTGTAATAGTACTGTCACAAACTTCCCCTAATCTAAAAGTATCCAAATCGCCTTCCGCATATTTCATTTCTCTCCTTACGCATCATAAGGACTAGTGTCGCGCATGCTTAATTCAGTATCTTCATTTACTTCAGTTACCGCTCCCAAGTACAAACAATTGCGCCCGGACGCAGCCCTGGTCTCGCAAAAGGTGATGCCGGACGGTACGACTATCAATACGGACGCGCAAGGCGAGATCGTATTTGTCGAATATGCATCCGGCGTGAAAGTAAAACGCAATCTAAAATACACCATGGTGGCCATGCTGGACGGCTCGTACATGATGGGGGCACCAAGCTTCTCCTGGCTGCAAATCGACTAAGACTGGTCAGGATAGATCAGGATTTATCAAATTTTTCTGGACAGAAAAGCTAGCAAGAAAAAATAAGTGAGCCGCACATGGCCTGTTCCGAAGTTGTACTCGAACAGTCCCGACACACAAAGAGCGGCAGTGCCAGCCAATAATCCAATCGCAAGCGAACGCTTATACTTCAACTGGTCCGCCTCTTTTTCGGAAAGTCCCTCAAGAACACCGGACCGGGACAGCTTTGCTGTCGTAGTGAAGATGGCAGCAAGCATATATAGATAGGCAGCGAATCCGACTATGCCTGTGGTGGCAAGAATATGCAGATAGTTGTTGTGGGCGTGATCGAGAAAACCTTTGTCGGGCATGGCAGAATTTACGTAAATGTGCGGGAATCTGCGGATGCCGTTGCCGAAAATTGGTTTTTTCTGAAATAGCTCAAACGATCGTTTCCAAATTTCAAATCGAGTCGTCACACTGGCATCCTCGCCTGTGAAAAGCGGATTGATTCTATCTTTTACGATCGGCACGAAAGCGTAGGACAGGGCGCCGACAACGACTATGCAGAGAAGCGAGCGCAGGAGAATTTTTCTAGATATTGATCCGCACAAAATTATTACGCCAAAAAAAGTTCCCAGCCAGGCACTGCGTTCGGCCCCAAAAACGATGCCCAAAATAATGGCGATGGGCACTAAGACCGCCATCCAGCGCTTTGAGAAAATTGCCGGCAGGGCTTTGTAGCCTCCGCACAGGAAAAGAGCCAGAGCCAACATGAGCAGCAATTGCATCTGTCCGGCAAAAGACATTGGCTGTTCGAGAAATCCGGTGCCCTGCAAGAAATCCACTCTAGAGCCGGTAATCCATTTCATCAAAGGTGTAGCCAGAACAACCAGCCAGTGCGATGTAAGGTCGGTGGGCGGATTGTCTATAAGCTGCCGCATAAACAATTTTGCATACGGCTCTATGGGTGCATAAAAGGAAGACAGAGAGCCAACTGCAAGCAGGGTGGCCATGGCCCAGGTCCGGGCAAAAGGAGCCCGATTGAAAGTCTGATAGGCCCAGGGATAAACAATAAAGGTCTGCAATGTGGCGATGCCTCTAAAGCCGACCCAAAGTCCTTTCATGACCGAGCCGTAAGGATCGCTGCAGCCGATGTAAAATCCGGAGGCCAAAACGGCAAGGATAAAAACCAGGAGCGGAAAGAGAAATGGTGCCCCGGAAAGACCGGCGATCGATAAAAACCGCTCTTTTGCCAAGTAAAATTTGCTCAGATTCTCATTTTCAGGGACTGCAGCAACGCTTTCTTTTATGGATAGAGCGCTTACCAATATCCAGAGACCAGTGCCTACGCCCAGACCGATCCATAAAGCGGTGATGGAGATGGGCATCCAGAAAGCAAAAAAGACCAGCCAGCAGCCTTGAAAGAGTTTCAATCCAGTTAAAACATTTCTAGAGGGCGGTGTTGGCGACAAGCTTTGTATTGAGCCTCCAGACACGGATATCGGGTCAGACAAATGCCTGTTCAAACCTTCTCCATTAGCCTGGACCAAGTCTTCTGGCTATTATTCCAATCGATCATTCCCATCAGCTCACGCATCTCGGAAAGTGTTTGAGATGCCACTTTGCGCGCTTTGCTGTTGCCGTAATCGAGAATTGCAAAAACCTTCTCGGGTTCTTTGGCCAGACTCTGGCGTTTTTCTCTAAACTGATGAAAACGATCGTTAATCAGCCCGCCCAGGCGCTTTTTACAGTCGACGCAACCGATTTTCGCCGACTCGCATTCGTCCTTGACTGTCGCTATCATTTCCTTTTCGCCAATGGCGCGATACCACGGCCAGGGCACTTCACACAGTTCAACGTGCCCGGGGTCGGCTTTGGCAATGCGGGTTCTGTCGGTGACCATTTGCTTGACTTTGCGTATGGTTTCATCGGCGGTATCAGCAATTTTGATATCGTTGCCATAAGACTTGCCCATTTTCATACCGTCCATGCCCTTCAAAAGCGGTGTCACGGTAAACTCGGGCTTAGGTTCGGGAAAGAAATCCCGACCGTAAACATGATTGAAACGGCGGGCCACATCCCGGGCAAATTCCAGGTGCGACTCCTGGTCTTTGCCTACAGGCACCAGTTCTCCTTTAAATGTGAGAATATCGGCGGCCATCAAAACCGGATAACCGAGCAGACCATAGGTGGCCTTTTCTCTTGCTTCAGATTCGTCTTGAGCAAGCATCCTCACCATATCTTTCAAGGTCGGCTCGCGTTCCACCCAATTGTGCGGAGTAATCATCGACAAAAGCAGATGAATCTCGGCAATTTCAGGAATGGCCGATTGCACATAAAGAGTGGCTTGCTCGGGGTCGATGCCCACAGCCAGCCAATCGAGAGTAATCTCGAAGACATTGGCGGGAATAGATGCGCTGTCTTGATATTTGGTGGTAAGAGCGTGCCAGTCGACGATTGAATAGAACGACTCATAGCGGCTCTGAAAATCGACCCAATTCAGTAGCGCCCCAAAATAGTGTCCGAGATGCAGACGCCCTGTAGGGCGCATGCCGGACATTATGCGCTTGGTGGCGGTCACTTAGTGCTTCCTTTCGGCGGCCTTTGCGATCGTTTCTTTGACGCGCTCTTTTTTGCGACGCTCTTTAGCCAGACGGCGCTGTTTCTTTTCGCGGGCGTTGTATTTCTTGGTCATGAATTTTTCTCCAACGTTCAAGCCCACTTCAGATAAAAATGGGCGAAAAGTGAATATAGCATGACTATATAGGTGAGGGGCTGAGGCTCAATCCTTTCAAAACAATTCCAAAGATTTCTCGATTGAGAAGATTTCAAGGCAGGCTTTACCTTTGAAAACTGCGTGAGCGACTCAGCCTTGCTTATTCGTATGTGGATTGTATATAGAAGCGATCGAGCGCAAACGGCTGCCCATGCAGTGCTTAGCCGATAAAAGCAGGACTTTTCCGGCTGCTATCTCTGAAAATGCAGAAATTAACACCGACTTCGCCCAAATTTACAAAAGTTAATCTGCCTATTGACTTCTAAAGAATTGGGCTGGACCGCTAAAGAAGTAGATTGATTGGGTAAATATCCTGTGTGTGGCGTTGCCGAGATTTGCACCGGCAAGTTTTTACCAGCAGGAGTTTACGAGATTGGCGTCTAAAGTTCGCGATGAAGTAGCTGACGATTGGCAGGAAGCCTTTGATGAGGAAGAAGCTCAGCAAAGTCCGGCCGCAGTTGTAGCGGCAGATGAAGAACCGGACGAGAAAGAGCCGACCGGCCCGGATGGATTTACCGAAGACTCCGTCAGGCTGTATCTTCGCGAAATCGGCCGCGTGAAAATGATTAAGCCGGACGAAGAAATCGAGCTGGCCAGGCGCATTGCTTCCGGAGACCTGGACGCCAAGAAGAAGCTTATTCAAGCTAATCTACGTCTGGTTATTTCCATCGCTAAAAAATATGTAAATCGCGGATTGCCTTTCCAGGACCTCATTCAAGAAGGCAATCTCGGTCTGATTCGGGCCGCTGAAAAATTCGATCACACTAAAGGTTTTAAATTCAGCACTTATGCCACCTGGTGGATCAGGCAGGCGATAAGCCGTGGACTGGCTGATAAATCCAGGACGATAAGAGTGCCTGTGCATATGGTCGAATCGATCAATAAGTTGAAGAAAACCAGCGCCAGACTTTCGCAAGAACTTGGCCGCAAGCCGACCGAGACCGAATTGTCCAGCGCCATGGAGCTTTCCGTCAACAAAATCTCCGAAATAATTCAAGCCGACCGCGAGCCGGTCTCGATGGAGATGCCACTCAATAGAGACGAAGAGACGTATCTCGGCGACCTGATTGAAGACAACATCACTTCGCGTCCGGACATGACAACGGAAGAAGAGCTGATGCGTCAGGATTTGAACCGCATGCTCAGCCAGTTGACGCCCCGCGAACGCGACATCATGCACTTGCGCTACGGACTGGAAGACGGCAGGCAACGGACTCTTGAAGAAGTAGGCCGTCTCTTCAACATCACCCGCGAACGGGTTCGTCAAATAGAGCACAAAGCCTTCAGAAAACTGAGGCAACCGGCCTGGTCTTCCAAGTTAGCCGGCTATCTTGAAGATTGATAAACAAAAGCTCAGAGAAAAAATACGGGCAAAAGCCGCTTTCTGTGAAGAGAAACAATAATCAAGTCTCCAGCTTAGAAGGCTTGTCTTAAACCTTAGCTCTCATCTTGATAGGGTTAAGGCTATTAAAATTCGAATCGATTCGATGCGATTCAACTATTTGGAAGCTAGCTGGTAGATCATGAGCGAGAAAGCGCGTCTGGCGCCGGAAGAATTGACTGCGCTCGTCGACGACGGGCAACGTCAAAAACTGCGGATGCTCCTCAATGAGGAGCATCCGGCCGACATTGCCGAATGGCTGACCGATCTCGACAACAGCCACAGAGTCTCCTGCTTTCGCCTTTTGGACCTGGATAATGCCTCGGCGGTCCTGGCCGAATTAGAACCGGAAGCACAAGGAAATCTGCTTAAGGGTTTGGGCGACATCGGCGTCGTACCAATCATTGCCAGGATGAGCCCTGACGACGCCGCAGACTTGCTGGCAGAATTGCCAAAGGATAAGGTTCAATCGATCATCAACCAGATGACCGACAGGGAAGCAAAAGAAGACATTCAAGAACTGCTCGGATTCGAAGAAGATTCGGCAGGAGGCATCATGTCCACCGACTATCTGGCGGTGGAAGGAAAATTGACTGCCGATCAGGCCATCTCTTATTTGAGAGAAACCTATGCCGAACTGGAAGATGACATTTATGACGTCTATGTCGTCTCGGAAGAAGAAAAGTTGGCCGGCCGGGTCACGCTGAAAGAACTGCTGATGGCGCCGCCTGAGGCGCTGGTGGAAAGCTTGATGGACGACAATGTCATCAAAGTAATGACCACCACAGACCAGGAAGAAGCCGCCGAAAAGCTCAGCCGTTATGACTTATTGACTTTGCCGGTTGTAGACGATTCCGGAAAGTTGCGCGGAATTATCACCGCCGATGATGTCATCGACGTTTTGTGGGAGGAGTCGACCGAAGATTTATTTCAAGCATCCGGTATCAGCACCGACGCCGGAGACCTGGGCGAACAGCTGAGTTTGAGCGTCAGACGAGCAGTCGGTGCACGTTTGCCCTGGCTCTTAATCACACTGGGAATCGAAGCCGGATCGGTTTCGGTAATCACTCACTTCGACAGCGTGATCAAAGAAACCGTCGCCGCAGCCTCATTTATGCCGCTCCTGTCCGGCGTCACAGGCTCTGTCGCCACCCAGAGCACTTGTATTACATTGCGCGGAACAGGCATGGAAAAACTGGCCTGGCGGACAATACTAAAGCACGTTTTTCACGAAGCTCGAGTCGGCATGATGCTCGGCATCCTCTGCGGCAGTGCCACCACCTTAATGAGTTGGATGATTCACAGCGTCAATCCCACTCTCGGATTCGTTGTCGGCTGCTCGCTTTTTGTCACCATGACTTGCGGCGTCCTGATCGGAACCCTGATGCCGATGGTTTTTCAAAGATTGGGCGCCGATCCTGCTCATGCCAGCGGACCTTTTATTACCAGCGTTCTCGATGTTTGCACTATGACAATCTACCTGACTATCGTTCACCAGTTTCTTCTTTATACACGGGTCGGTATGGTTCAATAACCACACTTCAATAAAACGGACGGCAAGGAAAATGGACATCAAGAGCAAAACCAGCAAATCTCCTAACGAGCGCCTTTCAGAGAAGCGCGCCGCGGCTGTTTCCGTCAGCGAAGCAACTTTGAAAAAGCGCCACGAACGCGGCACCATGCATGCGCGTGAGCGCGTGCTCAGCCTACTGGACGAAGACTCCTTCATCGAACTGGATCGCTATGCCGTCCACCACTGCAAGCATTTCGGGCTCGATCAAAAGAAAGTAGTCGGTGACGGCGTCATCACCGGTCAGGGAAAAATCGACGGCAGGCCGGTCTACATCTTTGCTCATGATGCCACCTTCCTCGGTGGCGCACTCGGGGAAGTTTTCGCACGCAAAGTTTGCAAGGTCATGGACCTGGCCAAGCAAGCAGGCTGCCCGGTTATAGGTTTGAACGAGAGCGGCGGCGCCCGCATTCAGGAAGGCGTCGCCTCCCTGGCAGGATATGCAGATATTTTTTATCGCAACGTCAATTCTTCCGGCGTCATTCCGCAAATCTCAGTGATCTATGGTCCCTGCGCTGGTGGCGCCGTCTATAGTCCGGCCGTCACAGATTTCACGATCATGGTCGACAAAAACAGCTACATGTTTATTACCGGTCCGGAAATCGTCCGCACCGTCACCGGTGAAGATGTCACATTCGACGAGTTGGGCGGTGCCCGGGTCCACAACGAAAAAAGCGGCGTCGCCCAGTTGCTGGCCGAGGATGAAGAAGAATCTTTCTGGATGGTGCGGAAACTTCTTTCTTATTTGCCGCTCAATAATTTGGAACCGCCTCCTTTTCTGGAGCCGGGGGCCGATGCCGAACCAGCCGACATGAGCCTGCTCGACAGCATTGTGCCCATCGATCCGGCCAAGCCATACGACATGCACGACGTAATCACCCGCATCTTCGACGACGGTGATTTCTTCGAAATTGCACCGCTTTACGCCACCAATTTGATCACGGGCTTTGCCAGATTGAACGGAGAAGTGGTAGGCATCGTCGCCAATCAACCAAAAAAATTGGCGGGCACACTGGATATCAATGCATCTATAAAAGGAGCACGATTCGTTCGCTTCTTGGACGCCTTCAACATTCCTCTCATTACATTTGTCGATGTCCCCGGCTACCTGCCCGGACGCACGCAAGAACATCACGGCATAATCAGGCATGGCGCCAAGCTTTTATATGCGTACTGCGAAGCGACCGTGCCAAAACTGACGGTGATTACCCGCAAAGCATACGGCGGTGCCTTCGACGTCATGGGCTCAAAAAATGTGGGCGGCGACTTCAATTTTGCCTGGCCGACCGCCGAAATTGCAGTCATGGGAGCCGACGGTGCCGTCAATTTGCTCTATCGCAAAGAGCTGGACAAGCTCAAGGACGATGCTTCAGCCAGACAAAAGGAACTGGTAGCCGAATACAGAGAGCGTTTTGCCAATCCTTATGTGGCCGCGGAGCTCGGCTATGTAGATGATGTGATCCTGCCTTCGGAAACTAGAAAACATCTATACGCAGCGCTTTCCGTTCAGAAAAACAAGCGCATCGAAAGACCGAAAAGAAAACACGGCAATATTCCTCTCTAACTTTTATTTCTTTCTTGCCTTTTCAATGTCCGGCTGAATGAGGCGAAATAAAAAATGGCCGGGGCGCGCTTTCATATCATCAGGATGAAGCAGGACTTCATCTCCGATTATGTTCGGGTCGTCTATTTCTTCCGGATCATAACTTTTCGGTTTGGGCATCTGGCCGTCTCCGTTTTCACCGGCCGCCCCTCTGACCACGTCGGCGCCGTTTAAATCTTCTGCCGGACCTGCCGTTTGCCGGCTGTCGTCTGACAGAATGCCATATTCAAACAGGTCGATATGCACGGTCAATGGAGATAGAAGAACCGACTCGTAACGAGAAACCGGATCGAGGTTGGGTCCGCCCAGAATTTTATCTACATGCTTGAACAATTCTTCTGAAAAAGGCTTCGGTGCCACGACCATGATTGCTTTCAATACCGGTCTTTTTTTATCGAGCTGCTGGGCGCGATGAAGCAATTCCTTAAAATACGCCGTCGCATAACGGGGTTCACTCCACTGGGCGTGATTTTGAACCACAAGAGCCAGAAGCGTTGTGCCGCCTGAGGCATCTTCAAAATGGACATCGAACATCGGCAGTGCTTCTTTCTTGAAAAAGCCCTGGGTAACCGGATGCACCGTCACCTTAACAGCGCGGGCAATCGCCTCCCAGAAGGCTCTTTGCCTGTTGTAAAGCCCACTTCGGTGCAAAAGTTTAAAGAGATCTGTGACAACAAAATTTACGAAATCCGTCACTTCACCCGGTATTGAGCCCGGCTCCAAGACCAAATCCACATTGGCGGCCGCTATCTTCAAATCCTGCGGAGAACAGCTTCTTGCAGTTGCGACCACATTATTGAGTGTGTAGGCGGCGTGATTGCGCACCTTGATTTCAATGGTGTGTGTTTCCGGTAATGACATCAAACGTGCTTCCTAATTATCAGAATGAAGATACTAACGCGCGTAACGTGGTACATCATATGTTAGCGGTATGAGTCGTTATCGCCTGTCAACGGAGGTCTTTTTCAGTCCGTCAGCGTTTTTGAGCCCACCAGTTATCCCACAAAATCCTTCCTGAGTCCCGCCCGAATCAGGTAAACTGGAAAAGTGGCTACTTGGCGGTCGGCAGCTCGCCCATATTGGGTCATCGAGTTGCTGGTTGGGGGTATTCACGGCCGTATTTTGCGGCTATACGAAGTATTTTTTGCGTTTGCGTACTTTGAAATCCTCCTGACGTCCCGCTACAACCAAATTGTTGGCTATTGTTTCCGTATTCGCGTTTATAGCGGTTGTCCAAAAGAAATGCCTATCCTTCCTTCTCGGAATAATTTCAATCAGGCCGCGACCGGTGTCCTCTTCGAATTGAAGAAGGGCAACAAAGAGCAGCGCAATGATTTTGTCTGGACGCACCAGGAGCGTTTTTACGCCATTGCTTACATGGCGACAGGCAATCCTGAGACGGCCACCGAACTGACTATAATGGCTTTCCGCAATGCTTTTGCCGCCCTCAAACACACCGATCCAAAGAAAGTGAACATGCCGCTCTGGTATTGGGTGTCCCAATTTATCGTCGATGCCTGCGCCGAATATCACTCGCAGTACACCGGTCCCTTGCCTCCCTCCGCCCGCACGGACCCTTCATCGGACGGTTCGGGCAATATGGACTGGGAAACAACTGTAATTTTAGGAACTCAAAGAGTGAGACGCTGCATGAGCACTTTGTCTGAGGAGCAGCAAAAGGTTTTCATGCTGCGCCACCAGCTCGACCTCACTTACGAACAAATGGGCTCGGTTTTGCACCAACCGAAAGAAACCATACAATTCTGGCTGTATAGGGCCAGAGTGCAAATAGTTAAATGCCTTGGCAGGGGATAGTAATTATTGATGAAAGAGCGCGGTAACTGATAATGAATTGCAGTCGATTCCGACATTTAATTCAACAACGATTCGATATGGACCTGCCGGCGCAGGACGAGCGCATGCTGTCCGCCCACCTGGAGACCTGCGAATCGTGCGCTAAATTTCACCATCAAATTCAACAAGTGCTCCTGGCCGCAGACGACGTGCAACTGCCGGACGATTTGACTCCACCGCAGCCGGAAGCTCTGGCCCGCGCCATTATGGAAGACCTGCCGGAGCAGAAGGCGTCGCCTTTTGCCATGTTCGGCAATATGTTCAAAGGCAAAGAGAAGCCAGACAAGAAAGCTGCCCAAGCTCAAGGCGGACAGCCGGCAGGCGGTGGTCGCGGCAAAAAAGACACCATGCCTCCGGGCATGGAAATGGAACAGGTGGGCAGCCGCTTTCCCCACCGCACCCAACCGCAAAATATGCAGCAGCAGCAGCAGCAATTCGAAGACACATCGCCACCGCAGATGGCTCCGCCGCAAGCGAAAGGCAAGCCGCCTGAAGATCACACAGGCACAGCGACCAGATTGAAAGCGATTGCCAAAGGCATGTCCGAGCCCTTGATGGACAGCCGCGAAGCCCAATCGACAACCCGATCCCTGGGCGAAAAATTCGGCATGGCCGGACCGAATACATCTTTAGACGATCAACCTCTCACTCTTGCTGAATCTATTAGAAGGAAGATCGCCGAATCTCAAAGAGCCACCGGCGAACATGAACCGATCAGCTTAGAAGACGAGCTCGGACCGGAAGGCAGCGGGCACCAGCACGAAGAAGAACCGAGCTGGATGAAGCCGCCCGGTCTTCCCAATCGTCAGTCAGTAAATATTCCGACCGGATTGCCCGGACAATCCAATCCAAATATTCCGGCACCATCAATTCAGATGCCTTCCTCGCAATCGATGCCGATGCCGGGAATGCCGCAAATGCCGCCTCCCATGCCGGGACCAAATGCGCTGGCCGAAGGTTCAGCGCAACTGGCTGGAAATTGGGGCAAGCCGACCAGCCCTCAGCAGGAAGCATCCAATTGGGGTGGTCCTCCTGGTGGTTCAGGTGGTGGACCAGCTGGAGGCCCTTCCGGCGGACCGCCGGCGATGCCGGCCATGCCAGGCTTTCCGAAAGCACCGGGTGCAGGTTCGCAGCCCAATGCGGGCGGCGCCTGGGGCGATCCCAACTGGGGTGGCGCCGAGCCGCCTAAGGGAGCAAACGGGCAAGATGCCGACTGGGGCCCGCCCCCTGCCGGTGGAGCCTGGGACGATCCCAATGAACAGCCAGCAAGCCAATTTGCACCACCAACTCAAGCACCGAATTTTGGCAAGCCTATGGGCGCGCCTGCATTACAAACGCCGCCCAACATGGACTCTCCGGATCAACCGTGGAACAAGCCGATTCAGGCACCACAAGTGCCGGCACCGGCACCGGCACCAGCTGCCGCACCCGCACAGGGCGGAGCCTGGGGTGCACCTTCCAATGGGCCGGACAATTGGGCCGGTGGCAATCAAGGCGGCTGGTCTCAACCACCCACTCCTGAGTCACCACAACCGGCTCCGGTGGAACAAGCGCCGGATGCCAACGCAAACAATCCCTGGCCGGCCGCGCCAGGCGGCGGAAACTCAGCCTGGGGAGGCAATGCCAATGGTTGGCAACAAGGCCAACCGGGCGGCAATCAAAACGCAGTCCCAGACAGCTGGGCCACACCACCGCAGCAAGCGCCTGCCTGGGGGCAGCCCGGCGGCAATGCTAATCCAGTTGCTAATTTGAACGCCAATCAGCCGGCCCCAGAACCAGCAGCGGCAGCACCAGGAGCCTGGGGAGCACAAGAAAATTCAGGCAGCACCTGGGGGCAAATAGCACAGAAACCAGGCGACAGCTGGGCCACTCCCACCGCAGGACAACCTGGCGGAGGCTGGGGTCAGCCCGGCGCCGGAAACGCCTGGGGTGGCGAACAAGCCACAGCACCGGAGCCGGCACCGGCACCGGCGCCAGCTCCTCAACCGGCAGCAAAAGCAGGCGCGGCCTGGTCTGTCGATGCAGAACAAATTGAAACCGGCACCTGGAGAGCGTTTACACCGAGTGCTGATGCACTGGTATCAAATGCACCGGCAGCACCAAAGGGTTGGGGTCCGACTCCTCCTCAAGCAACTGTGGCACCAGCCATGCCACCAGCACCGCCTGCGCAAGGAGAACAAAATCGTTGGGATGTTCCTATTCAGGACAGACCAAGCGGACCGCAAGCAGTCCCTGACGCCAATCAAAACCGCTGGGATACGCCCATTCAAAATCGTAATACTCAAGAGCAGGCTGCGCCTCAGGCTCAGGCAGCGGCACCGCCAGCCAACAATCCCTGGGGTGTTCCGACTCCTGCCCAGGCACCACCTATGCCCGGAGCACCAACCGGCTTTGCCGGCGGTCCTTCACCTCAAGCACCGCAGGCCCCTCAGGCGCCGCAATCGGCCGGTGTAGCAGGAACAGGCATTCCGAAAGATTCAATCATGGACAGGCTTTCCAATGTTCTTGCCGAAGGACAGCCGGGTGCACCACAAACCAGTGAAGAGTCACGTTGGGATTTGCCCATTCAAGAACGCATCAAGCAAGAGGCTATGGCTGGAGCAGGCGCTCAGCCCCCGGCACCGGCCGCCAAAGCAACAGGCGACAACCGCTGGGATACGCCTATACAAGATCGGCCCGCTCAACCTCAAGCACCTGAATTGTCACCTCCTCCGCCGCGCTGGGACGTGCCCATTCAAGAACGCACACAACAATTGACGCCGACCTCGGCAACACCGCCAGGCGATCAACTGGCACCGCAGGCAGCGGCGCCCACTCCCTGGGGTTCTCCACCGCCGGCTCCGCAAGCCGCACCGCAGAGCATCGCTCCGCCACCACCTCCGGTGCCGTTTGGATCTCCCGGAGATCAAGGCATCACAGCTTCGAGCTGGGATCTTCCTGTTGTAGAAGCACAAGATCAACTGCACCAACGCATGCAGCCGGAAGGCGGCATGCAGGGCGCACCTGGCGCACCAGGCTTTGCTCAGCCATTTGGAGCAGCACCGCCGCCGACACCGGCTGGTGGTTCTCCTTCTCGCCTGAACATCAATCCGCCCGCTTTCACTCCCGGTCAGCCCGTCGCTCAACCGGCTCCCATGGCGCCGCCTCCAGCTCCGCCACAGGGCGTTGGTGCAAGTGCACTTTTCAATGTCGATGACAGCGAAATAGACAAAATCTTCTCCGAGCACCTGGGCATCAATGAAGGCGGCCCGCCGCCCGCACCAGCCAAACCGGAAGGTCCACCGCAGCCGGCGATCATGAAGTCATTGCCAATCTCTCCACCGGGACAAGCCGCCGGTGGTTGGGGTCAACCTTTTGGCGCTCCGCCCATGCCTGGTCAGGCTCCCGAACCGGCTCCGCAACCTTTTGCCGCGCCGCCGGCACCGCAAATGCAACCATTTGCCGCACCCGAGCCCCAGCCTTTCACGGCCCAAGTGCCAGAACCACAACCTTTTGCCACGCCGGCACCGGCACCACTGCCCTTTGCCGCACCGCTTTCTGAGCCGATGGCTCCGCCTCCTCTTCCTTTTGGTACACCGCCTCCGGCTCCTTTTGCGCAACCGGAACCAGCGTCTCCGATGCAACCGGTTCAGCCCATGCAGCCTTTTGGTACTCCGCCGCAGGCTCCTATGCCATTTGCACCGGCTGCCGCTGCACCGCCGCCGGCTCCTTTTGCAGCACCGGAGGCGCCTCCCCAACCATTTGCTCCCTCTCCATTTGGAGCGGCGCCCGGCGCACCTCCGGCTCCCGGAACTCCGGTACAAAATCCATTTGCAGTCCCACAACAAGCACCAGGAGCGGCCGGACAACCCAAGATTGTCCCGGTCATGTCCAAAAATGTCGCCACCGCATCCGGTGGTCCGCCGGCCTCTGGCTGGGGCGCACCAAGCGCTTCAGGAGGCTTCCCGGCTGCCACTCCCAGCAACGGACCGGCTCCATTTGCAGCACCGGTTGCTCAAGCACAGGCCCCTCAAGCGGCCGAAAATAAAGCAAACGGACTTTTCAATCTAGATGATTCGGCAATGGACGACCTGTTCTCCAAGAATCTGGGCGTACAGGAAATGGCCAGACCAGTAGGGGGCACAGGCGAACAGCCGGTTCCAGCCGTTATGCAAAATATACCGAATATGCCACCGCAGCAAGGCTATGGTCAGGCTCCGGCACCCTTCGGTGCTCCGGCTCCTTTCGGCGCACCGCCTGCCCAGGATAATTACGGGCAGCAAAGTCCACCCCAGCCTTTTGGTCAGCCACCGGCTCAGCCGGCTCCGCCACAACCGTTCGGCGCTCCTTTCAGCCAGGGACCGGCCCAGGCGCCACCACAATTTGGCGCTCCCGCCGCACCGCCTGCTCCTCAGGCTGCAGCCCAGGCACCAGGCGCCGGACTTTTCAGCGTCGATGACAGCATGATGAATCAGATTTTTGCTGATAATCTCGGTGTTAAAGAACAAGATACGCAAGTCAATCCAGGCAGAGTCAATGTTGCTGCCGCTGTTCAAGCAATCAGCAATGTAGCTGAGCAAGAACCAGTGGCTGCAGTGCCTCCGCCGAAAATCGAGGGTCTGGGCCGCTTGGATGCCAAGCCGGATTCCGGCGGCGACACCGGCAGCGGCAGAATTGCATCAATCGGCAAATTCCTGCTCGACCAGAAAGATCTGGAAAAGATCGGCAAACTGACCGCCTCCGATCTATCCGACACCAAGATGAAGATTCTCACTCTGGAAGCTGCTTCCGAGATCCAAGGACTGTTGCACCATATCGGCGGCACGCCTGATGTGGTCGGCTCGATCATCATCGGTCACGACGGACTGCTAATCGCCAATACAATGCCGCAAGACATAGAAGCCGACTCAATCGGGATCTGGGCGCTTGCAGTGTACATGAACACGGAAACAGCAATTAAGAAGATCGGCCACAATCGCGTTCATCAGGTCGTCGCCCGCACACCTCGCGGCTTCCTGGTCATCGCAGATTTCGGCGGCGGACTACTGGTCACCTTAAGCGACGGACGAGACACCGATGCGCTCATACCGCTAATGCGCAGCATCACTCAAGTTGTTTCCAACTAGCTTACGAGCTGATTAGCCGACCAAATAACGGCATAGAGTTCTGACACCGAATCCGGTGCCGCCTTTATTGCACTCTTCTCTGTCCCTTTCCAGCCAGCCTGGTCCGGCAATGTCCAGATGCGCCCAGGCCTTGCCGCCGGTAAACTCCTTGAGAAACATGGCTGCACTGGCCGAGCCTGCTTCTCCGCGGGCCCCAGCGTTTTTCAAATCGGCAATATCGCTTTTCAATGTCTCTTGATACTCATCATAAAGCGGCAATTGCCAGAGTTTTTCACCGGATTTTGCGCCGCTGTCGATGAGCCGGTCGACCAGACCTTGATCCGAGCCCATAATACCGGCCGCGACGCGTCCCAGTGCCGTCACCACCGCGCCAGTCAAGGTGGCGATATCGATCAACTCGTCGGCACCATGTTTTACCGCATATGTGAGCGCGTCGGCCAGAATCAGCCGGCCTTCAGCGTCCGTATTGTTTACTTCAATTGTCTTGCCGTTCATGGCAGTTATTACGTCGCCAGGATGAAGAGCATTGTCTCCGGGCATGTTCTCAGTGGCGGCAACAACCGCCATCACTGAAAAATTCGGCTTGAATCTTCCCACTACGCGCATGGTGGCGATCACGGCAGCCGCACCGGACATATCATATTTCATATGCTCCATGCTCTGAGCCGGCTTCAATGAAAGACCGCCGGAATCAAAGGTGATGCCCTTTCCAACGATTGCCACTTTTCTTTTCGCCTTGGGAACATCATAAGAAATAACGATGAACTTGGGCGGTTCCTTGGCACCACGAGCGACACCAAGAAATGAACCCATCGCCAGGCGCTCGATTTCTTTAGTATCAAAAACCTTCACTGTCAGCCCGAATTCTTTGGCCACTGAGCGGGCTTCTTCGGCCAGACGGCTTGGTGTCATAAAGCAGGGCGGCTCGGCAATCAGGCGGCGTGCGAAATTCGTCGACTCGGCAATCGCCTCTCCTTTTGCGCAGGCGTCGGCAAACCCTTTTTGGGCAAGCGATAAGCCTGAAAATGTCAGGACTTGAACTGTTTTTTCCTTTTTGCTGTCACCATTTTTTGACGACTTGTACTTCTTGAACGAATAGGAAGCCAGATGAATGCCTTCCACAATCGCTTGAGCGATCTCGGCATCAATTGCCGCAATCACGTTTTTGCCGGCGGCAGTTTTGACTGTCCGCTTGGCGGCGCCGACTTTGGCGGCCGGCTTTGCCGATTTTGCATGGCGGAAGTAAAAGGAGATGGTGCCCTGAAAGCTCTCACCGGGCAGACGGCGGACCAGGTTGGCTGCTGCTTTTCGCACCTGGGCCGTATTGAAATCCTGGCCATCGCCCAGACCGAGAAAGGAAATGCGCCGCGCTTCCAGGTTTCCAAAAGTGGGCAGAGTCAATGCTTGACCAGCTTTGCCTTTAAATCCGTCCTCTAAGGCATGCTCGCTTATCATGTCCAAAAATGGCTTCAGTTTGCGAGCAAAGGCGGGATCTTCGTCTTTCAGAACGTCGGCAATCTTTTCTCCGGCATAGACAAAAATGCAAGCTACATCGCTCTGGCATTGCGAAAGCGTAGCCGACTCCAATTTATACTTCATCGAGGGCTTCCTCTTTGGTTCTTATTGAAATGAGAGCGTTATTGTACTGTGTCTGGCAGGCAACATGGGCCAATTAAAAGTTTCACTGGGGCGGCTGTCCGTTGACAATCTTGGCGACAGCATTGTCGACAATATGCGGATCTATTTGCCGGCGGCAATAAGCAAGATAGGCCTCCATCCAGCGGCGCAATTCCAGAAGAACAGCAGAGACCGGTGTTCCTGATGTTTTCACCTGGGCAAGATTGACACTGACGCGTCCCTCATGATCGATGTGGAATCGCGACGCGGCAGGCGAGTCACCATGCACGTAGTGCAAACTGGCTTGCAAGAGGGCTTTGTTGTCGTCGCGTCCGATTGTCTTTTGCAATTCGCTGACGATGCGCTGGAATACGGACAGAGGACGGAAAAGGCTGGCTTGCTGAACATTGACCAGACGCTGGTCAATGAGCAGATGGACTGATTTTATGATGGCATACCCGGGCCACAGGTCAAAAGATTTGATCACTTCATCAAGAGTGGACAAGCCATCGATCAAATTGGCCAACTGCACAATAGCGGCCTTATCACGGTCCGTAACCGCGCTTTCATCAAGGTATTTGAGCGGCTTGACGGAAAGCTTATTCCAGAGAGTCTCAAAATTCCAGACTCTCTCCAGAATAGTGTTGCGACCGGTCGGCAGTTGAGAAAGGATTTGATTGACCTGGTCTTTGTAGAGTGCGGAATCCAGCAAGAGCTTGTCCAGCGATCTCTTCAGCTCACAAGCGTCGTCCAGCTCCTGTGAGGTGCCTTTGTCGCGGAAGACAAAAATACCTTCCGACCACTGGGTAACGAACTCTGTAATCGCTTCTACACCCTTGAGACGGTTCATTTTGGCACTTATAGGTTTGCCGTTTGTAAAAGTGACAACCAGTGCTTTGTCGCGATTTTCAACCGTGAGCAAACCGGTCTTTTGTGCCGTCGACAATGACTGCAACAAACCATGCGCATCAATGGCGCCCAGCGATCCGATCATCGAATCCCGCATGGTTTCGACGTTGCGCCCGACCTGACCTTCTGAGTCTGCTTTCTTGTGATATCCGCCGTACAAATACTGGTCGTCCAGCAGCACTTCCAATTCGCGCGTATTCAAGAAACCGAGCCTAACGGCAAGCAGCCCGAGGAAAGTTTTCTGCCCTTTGCCCCAGCCTTCCTCTTCCTGTCTCTCCAAAAGTTCTTGCAATTGCGATTCGCTCAAAATGCCGGCCGCCACCATGTAGCGCCCCAGCCTGAAAGGTTTTCTGTTGTGATAGCAATTGGAAAGAAATTGAATGCGCGAAAAAACCGGAAAGATAATGTCTTCCGCTTCCAATTCCTGCAGCATGCGCAAAGTCTCGTCAGCCGGCAAATGATGCCTTTCTTCCAGCGTGCGAGTAATGGCCTCGACGGAAGAATAATCATCGATCATTTGCAAAACCCAGCTTTGCGGTGCCGGAAGATTGAAGCCTTCTTTGGCTTTGCGCCCGGAATCAGTCAAAACCGGAGTGGATGTGTAGAGAATATGATTGGCGAGCGTGCTGCCTCCTCCACGCAATCGTCTTCTGTCGATTCCGGAGACTGTGGCGCAAACATAATCGGCAAGCATGGGATGGCGAGCGAATATGCCAAAAGGGCTG
>CAZHEZ010000053.1:0-27769 GCA_964531315.1 uncultured Candidatus Obscuribacterales bacterium
ATGATCCGCTATTCAAGGCAATGGGACTGGAGGCTACCAACTTATACTTCAAAGATGGAAAGTTGAACTTTGACGTCACCAAAACCGCAAATGGAAAAGATATCAAATTCACGGAAGGTGATTTGCAAGTGGGTTTGAAAGCCGGAATCGGAAAGGAATTTCAACGCCTCTCTATATCAAAAGTTGTGATGACCAAAGACGAGAGAGGAAAACCGCACGCCGAACTGGAATTTTATGGACGTGACGGCAGGACGAAACTCTTCTAAAACGGCGCAGTTGGCTGATTCCAAATACAGGCGAACAGTCAGTTGACCGGCGGCTTCGCTCTGTCCAGGTTCGAAATCAGCGTGGCATCGGCGACTTCTTTGCCGGACTCGGTGATGAAGCCGTGCATGGGTGCGGCGGCATCGAGCACAATATCGTCGATTTCAATCGTATCTGCGCTTGGTCCGCCGGGCAGATATACCTTCTCAGGATCACTTTTTCCGTCTTCGGGAGTTTTTGTTGGGTCGGTGGGCTTGGGCGGAGGTGAAGTGCCGGGAGTGGGAGTGCCGTTGTTCTCCTTCTGATTGGTGTTTTCGCCCTGCCCATTTCCATTTTGCGGTTGAGCGTTCGGCTCCTGCAACTTTTGACGGTACTTTTTCAGGTAAAAACTGGTGGCAATGACTGGTTTCGAGACAGTTGCTCTTACTCCGTAGAAGATCCGGAAGTCCATGCCGGCCAAACCGGGTGTCTGGTTGGTGGCGAAATTGTATACCGGCTCGGCTCGGATGAAGCCCTGGAAGCCGGGTATTTTCTTGAATAATTGTTTGGCCACTTCGAAATCGCAAATTATAGTTTGGCTGTTTAGTTTGAGCGACGCGTCAGGGAAGCCATGTCGAAAGTTGTTCAGGTAAGTCATGTTGGCTGAAAACGACCAGGGGCCTCGCTGGTGAACAGCGCCTATAGTGAAGAATGGATCGATTTCACGGTTGACGGCGCCGAAGAATTGCAGCGAACGAAACTGTACAAGCGAGTTGAGATACGCGATGGTGTTAGGTCTAACGAAGTAAGTGAGCGTTGTACTTGGCAGATAGTCATAGACTGGCTTGCTGTTGGCCTGGAAAAGTTCGCGCGACATGTATTGCAATTCGAGATTGGCTTTTTTGCCCACCGGAATGTTGTGCTCTATTCCGGCGCCGACTTGATTGATAAATGTGTTGAGTTGGTTGTACCGAGCCAGTTTGTCTCGCAAGTAAAAGTAATTGACGAATATATTCGTTTTGGGACCGAGCGCCCAACCGGCGGTGATGTTGGGAGTGACCCGGTAGATGTTATCGTGTGCGCTCGACTTATTGGCAGTGGCGATCAGGGTTTCTTGTTCTTTTGTAGTAAGTTTTGCGAAGGGTTCGCCGCGATCGAAGGTCGCTCTATTCAGTATTGTGCGCCGGGTGGGAAACTGAAACACGTTGGTTTCAAAACGACCGGATGTTTCCACAGTCGCGTTCATGTAAAAGCGCAAAGGCAATCTCTGAAAAAGCCTGAACTTGAAGCTTTCGCCGAGCGCCTGGCGCTCTTGCGCCAGAGGCAAGGGCACAACGTCGGTCGGCAATACGGTTGATCTTCCCTGCCCGCCCACGCTTACTTGCGCCAGCGTTTCAGGCGCCAAAATAAAAGTGGCGAGAATAAGCGCCACGCTTATTGCTCGCCACCTTTTGAGACTTTTGGATACCAGTTCTACTTCGTAGATGTCTTGGTCTCCCCGGAAGCTGTCTTGGCCTCAGGTGCTGCGGCTTTTCTGGCTCCAGTGAGAGTCTTCACGATGTCGTCGGTCACATCGACTCCACTGTCGAGAACCTTTTGTCCACCGGCGAAAACGCCTGCGCCATCAACGATCAAATCAAGGCCTTTGTCCTTAGCTACTTGATTTACAGCACCCATCAAACGTTGGGTTTCAATTTGATTTTGAGTTTGAACCAGTTGAGCCAAGGCTTGTTGCTTAGCTGCCAGTTCGGTTTGAACTTGCTGAACGATCTTCTTCAGATCTTCTTCGGATTTTTTGTCCTCGCGAGCTTTTTGAATGGCCTTTTGTCCGGCTTCAATGTCGCGGCGTAATTGGCTTTCGGCTTGGTTCTTCAATGCTTCAGCATCACCACCAGTACCGCTTGCCTTTACCATTTGAAGATTGAAATAGCCGATTTTCAGGCTGGTCGCGCTGGCACTTTTTTGCGCGAACGCAGGACTAAGCGTGCCTGCCACGAGCAACGAAGCCAAAAGAGTGCCGCCCAGGATTTGTTTTGTACTGCGTGCGAATTGCATGTATTCCTCCAACGTCGCCGTATCTGCATCCAATAGGAATTGAATAAGGGCAGATTATATATCAATAGTTGGTAATAATTTCTATGTTGTCGCTAACCGCGCACCAATGCGCAACATTTCACATCGCGTAAGCAAACTTTATCAGTTACGCAGCCCAAGTGAAAGAACAAATGCTTGGGAGTCAGACAATTTTAACTGTGAATAAACCAGTCAGAAAGCGCACCTTGCAAGTCTGAGGAAGGCGTTGTCGGGGGGCGAATATGGCACCGTCGGCGGTATCTGAACTATGTCTGCTGGCGAACAAGTGCTTGATTACCGGGTCAAAATTAGAGAGTGTTTAGTCTGTGAAGTTTTTAATGTCGCTCAAATTAATCCTTTGAAGTCCAATGGTGGCGGGTCGCAGGGTTGAAAAGGGAAACGTTGGGATGGCTTGGGACTGTAGTCAAGACAGGTTCTCGAGTATGTGGAACTAGCCACCCTTGTGTTTGGAAGTCTCCTTTAGAACAGAAGCAGCCTGGGCTGAAAACCCAGGCTGCTGACTGATTTCGCGTTCATTCATCAAACTTTTTTGGGGCAGGCGGCAGGGCCGGCAACCAGGCAGGTCTTTTCTTGAAAACTATGCTGCCTGAGGCTGGAATTCTTCGCTATAGGCTGTTTGCGCCGAGACGCGCATCCATTCGAGCAATTCCAGGGCCATTTTGCGGGTCCAGCAAGATGGGCAGTGGTCAGGCGACAGGCTGGCAGGATGCTCGTGCATCGATTCTTCGAGCAACTGCGACGAAAGATAGACCAGCGAGCCGGTGGATGGGGTGGTTGTATTCATTTTTGACTACCGCAGAAAAGGGGGAGGGGGGTCTAGGAAAGCACCAAACGGGATGGAAATGGACGGGGTGCGGTGAAGACGGGAGCTCTAACACTAAAGGGGGATTCGACTGGCGGATTTGATTCTCAATAGAAGGGGGTTTGAGCGGTTGGGGTCTTGGTTCGACCCTGATGTCTGGGGTGCTTTCATGATGCACCCAAACAAATTCAAAGTAAATTCGCAGAACCGTTGGCAAATGTTCGTGTACACGAAAGCGTGTATAAATCTACGAAGAGGCGCATGATTATTGCTTCTTTCGTCCGCCATGATTGGTTTTTTTGCATTTGTGGCATGGATAACACAAGCGGCACCCTGAGGATTTAATGCAGGAACCTTCTTCCCAATCGGTTTTAGTTCCAGACGATGTCACGTCCGAACTGGTCAGACTATTGACCGGCGGGCATTTCGAGCAGTTTATGCGTTTGTACAGGGAGACGGCGCTGGCCATAAATGAAGATGGCGCAGTTATCCTGGCTGAAGTTGTTAATGATGGAATCAAGTCCGCCGTGCCGGACTGCGAAGTGAAATTGGTCGTTTCGCAGAAGACCAACGACAAACACATCATTATGATTCAGGACGGTTCTAAGTTTTTTGGTCCGAGTTGGACCGTGTCGCGGCAAATGTTCACCGTCTAAAAAAGATGCTGTTTCTCAGGATCATCTTTTTCATTATTCTTGCGATTATCGCCCTCAAGCTGTTCTTCTTTGCAGTCGGAATCTTCACGCTGGTGGCCTGGGCGGTGACAGGACTATTGATAATTGGCGCCATCGGCTGGTTGTGTTATGTGGTGTTTTTCAAGTCGGCGAGCAAGGCAGTGCCTGAAACTAAGGCAGGTCCGCAGTTGTACAACCATACAGGCAACGTGATCTTGTTTTCCGAAAAACCGGATCTGCTTCAAATTACTAAGGCCAATGACACTACTTCCGGTACCATCAAGCTGCCCAACGGGCAGAGTATAAAGATTGTCGAGGAGTCCGAAAACGTCCTTAAGGTGAAGGTTACGTCCGGCGAAAAGAAAGGCGAAGTAGCCTGGGTGAGCAAATCCGACGTGACAGGTTATAAGCCATAAGTCTCCTTCTGGACGTATATAGCTTCTGTCTTGAAATATATCCGCTGCTTTGAAATTACCTTCTGCCTGTGGCACTGTCGGCAGTATCATGCCTTGCCTGTCGAAATTGGCAATCTTGATGGGCTTAAAGAAAAACAGGCAGGGACTCAACCCTGCCTGTGAAACTCATATAGGTATGTGACTTGACTGGTTCTTACTACATCCGCATCAGCGGCTTTTTATCCAAATTGCACAATCCCGAGTTTTATATCCTTTACGAGTAATTAGACAATCCTGAAACCGATAAGTTCCCACCTTTCTAAAAAAATTTTGGCTGAGAAGTTTCTCCTCACATGAGGGATAACGCGACAGCAAAAACAATTAGGCCGGCTCGGGAAAACTTTTAGAGTGACTGTTTCAAACCGTGCAAATCGCCAAATACTGGGCTTCTTTTCTCTTTTTTGGCGCTCATGCACTCAGAGAGATCGGCCAGTGAAAAAATTGAAGACTGCAAATTGGCACAGTGCAAAAGGGCGTCCTGGATACTGTGGTCGCGGGCATAATTAATCGCCTCCTTGGAGGCGGAGACCGCCAGAGGCGACCGGGCTGCAATCTGCTCAGCGACCTGCATCACCTTTTTCAAAAGCTCATCGTGATTGGGCGCAACTTCATTTATCAGACCCAAAGACAGCGCTCTTTCTGCAGATAACGCTTCGCCCGTGAAGGCCAGCTCGCGCAGGACGGCATCAGGCAACAAATAGGGCAGGCGCTGCAGACCGCCCAGGTCTGCCATCATACCCAGATTTATCTCTTGAATCTTGAATGTGGCGTCGGCTGTGGCATAACGCATGTCGCAGGCGGCAATCATATCAAAAGCACCACCAATGCAAGCACCCTGAATGGCGGCGATAACCGGTATGCGGCAGCGTTCCAGTGCGTTGAAGCCGGACTGGAGCCAGAGGACCAGTTGCTTGAGTCTTTCTCTATCGCTGGCGGTTTCTGTCTTCAGGTTTTCGCCGGACTCAAAAACGCTCAGGTCCATGCCGGCACTGAAGTGTTTTCCCTGAGACGAAATCACAATCACGCGTGTCTTGCCTGTCTGCTCGATGTCTTTGATGAGCTGCGGCAGTTCCGTCCAGAATTCCTTAATCATCGAATTCATTTGCTCGGGCCTGTTCATGATCACATGAGAGATACCGTTGCTGGTGTCCAGAGCAAAGCATTTATACACGTGTGTAGTCCTCGGGTCGGCTTCTAGTGATGTATTCATTTTTTTAGAACGCTTGATCTGTGGGGCGGATTGTAATTTCATTCACGTTTACATGCGGCGGTTGACCGACTGCATAAAGAATTGCGTTGGCGATGTCTTCGCTGGAAAGTGGCGTCATTCCGGCTACCCAGTCTTTGACTGATTTTTGCGTGGAGCTGTCGGTGATGTGATCGGTCAATTCTGTCGCTACCGCGCCTGGTTGTATGACAGTGACGCGCACGCCTTTGCTGGCCACTTCCTGGCGCAACCCATCGGAAAAGGCTCCCACTGCGAATTTCGTCGCGCTATAGGCGGCACTTCTGGCGGAAACAATTTTGCCTGAAACTGAAGATATATTGACTATGTGGCCATATCCGTTTTTGATCATCTGCGGTAAAACCGCATGCGTGCAATTCATCAGTCCAAGCACGTTGATGTCGAACATGCGCTTCCAGTCTTCAATGTTTGCGCCCTCAACTGGACCTAAATACATTACTCCGGCATTATTGATGAGGATGTCGACCCGTCTTAGTTTTTCAATCGTTCCCTGGACTGCTTTTTCGATTTCAGATGATTTCTGCACATCGGATACGAAATAGACCGGTCTTTCCAAGCCTTCTGCCGCTAATTTGTCGCTAAGGGCCGCCAACCGGTCTTCCCGGCGCGCCATCAAGCTCACCTTGGCACCGGCGCGAGCCAGTCCGATTGCAGTCGCTTCGCCGATCCCCGATGATGCACCGGTGATAATGGCGACTTTGTCTTTGAGAAAGTTTCCACTTGAATGAGTTGCCGTGGCTGCCGCGGTGGTGGATTTCGTCATTGCCGGACCTCAAGTGATGAGCCGACAATTATATCGTCTGTAGATGTCGGGGGCGATGCCATGTGCCCCCGGCAGTCGAAGGGCGATGATGGCATCGCCCCTACATAGGTTCTACATCGACAGGCCCAGCTAGGCGATCTTTTCCTCGTCGAGCATGCATTCTTCGCACTTTGAGAGCATTTTAGAAACGCGGGTGCGCAACCCTTTTGCGATGCTGGCAACGGCGCCGATACTGGGGTTTCTCTGCCCCTTTTCGATGTTGCTAATAAAGGCTCTATTCACTCCTGACTCTGAAGCAAGCTCATCTTGAGTCATTTTCAAGCGTTTGCGCCTTTCATTTATAACTGCGCCCAGACAGCGATATAAGTGACTGTGATTCGGTCTTTTGTTTGCCATATTTCCTACCTCCGCAGACTAGACGCGGCCGGATTTCAAAGGTTTCAACTTGCTGGGCGTATCCAGTTGAATACCACTGTTGCAAGCGCCAAATCGTTTATCTGCACTGCCTTTGCGGGTTTGAAAAATAATTGGCAACATTAAATATGTTTTTCATGGGAACCGTGCAGGTGAAACCAAGTCTCAGCAAGCGAAGGAGAGGCAAGGAGTCCAAATCATGACGGAACCCAATAGCGAACCATCCGGAGCACCATTTGATGAGTTGGACGAACTCATATGGCGCGGCGCAAAAGAGTTGGAGATTATCTCAACTATCTATAAGCAGCGCGGGCATTCGCAAGAAGCATCAGACATAGACAATACTCTGGCTAGCTTTAGCCGGGTGCAGGATTCAGAGGACTTTTAGTCCAGGCGGCAAAGAATATAGTGCGGTTTCAGGGAAGGCAGAGCTCTTCTCGTTTTGGCTTGTACCTATCTGTTTCGAGTTTGGCGCAAAGTTTTGCTATGGGCAGTCAGGTGGTCTAGAATCATGGGCGTTGAAATCTGGGCATTAAGAAAAGAGGTTGCTATGTCCGAGCAAGTTATAAAGGATGCGATCGCGAACTCAAAAATGCGATGCCCGAAGTGCAAGAAGCCCATTCAAAAGTACGAAAAATACTCGGAAACAATCGATGCCGTGCGCGACGGATTCAATGTCGTAGAAGTTGATTCGCGCTCTTCACGCGTGACACTTACCTGCGGGAATGCTGATTGTGACTGGCGTGAACGCACGGAGTACTGGTCGGAATTCATAGACTAATCGTGCGCCTCAAATCAGTCGAAACAACACCAAACCCAAACAGCATGAAACTAAATTTTCATGAGTCGTTTGGAAAAGCAATTACATATTCTGCCGAAAACGCCCAGTCCGCCCCGGACTTCGTGCAGGCTGTGTTGGGTATTGAAGGGGTGCGGAGCGTTTTTGCCTGCCAGGATTTCATCACCATCAACCGAGCGCCCGGTGCGGTCTGGGATACGATACTCGATGCGGCCAAGCGAATCTTAAGCGGTGAAGCTGCAGAAGAAGGCGGTGAGGGGGTAAGAGATGCCGCAGAAAGATCCGGTCAGGTATCGGTGGTGGTGCAAACCTTTAAGGGCATTCCCATTCAAGTGAAGGTGCAAGCGCCTGGTCTGGAAAAAAGAATAGCGCTGCCTGAGCGCTTTTCGGCGGCGGCACAGAAAGTTCAAGAACTGACGCAGTCTGAGTATTTGAAAGAGCGTTACTGGGCTGATTGGGGTGTGCGCTATGGTGAGCCCGACGAGATCGCTGCGCAGGTCGCCGATGAAATTGAAGGTACGCTGGATGAGGAAGCATTGCGGCGGCTGTGCAATCTGGCGGCGGGCAATGTAAGTTTAGATGCGCAACCCCTCTCCATGTCTGAGAAAGAAGCCGCCCTGGATTCGTCCGATTGGCATGTACGGTTGCGAATCGTGCAGGAGTTGGGCCGGCTTGAAGAAGAAATTCCCCTGCTCGAGAGGGCTTTGCTGGACGAGCAAATGCAGGTGCGCAGGTTTGCGGCAGCTGGACTGGGGGCGACCGGAAGCAGTAAGGCTATACCTGCTCTTTGCCGGGCCCTTCTGCAAGACCCCACCGTTGCTGTCAGGCGCACCGCTGGTGATGCCCTTTCCGATATTGGAGATGTTGCTGCCGAGCCTGATGTCTGCAAAGCGCTCTCTGACGAAAACAAGCTGGTTCGCTGGCGGGCCTGTCGTTTTCTGGCTGAAACGGGCACCGCATATGCACTGGAGGCGCTCAACTCGGCTCTCAATGACACAGAGTTTGAAGTGCGCCTGGAAGCTGAGGCCGCGGTCGACCGTATCTTGAAGGGAGATAAAGGATTGGCGCCGGTCTGGAAGCGTATGCACGAAGGACTTTCGGGAACTTGATAAGTGTTTTAACCAACTCTTGATAAGATTCTCCGAAGCTTTTAATGGAAAGCTCATTGAAAGGTAGTCGACGAAACCGGAACCGGTGCCCCTTAAGCCCGACAGCGCAGTATTTAGCGCTTGTTGTCAAGCGATCTTGGGGTTGCAAGGAATGTGAGAGAATTACATACCCCCAGACTGTCCGGGAACTAGGCGTCAATTGAGTATGCAAACAGTCAAGAGCCGTGAGCCGGAAAGAGCTCAACAGCCTGAACCACCAGAAGAAAAACCAGTCGTTAAGCCAGAGGCGTCACGCTACAACCCTGGCAAAGCTGCTCTTCTTTCGCTCATCCCTGGGCTCGGCCACTTCTATGTCGGGCAGCCCGTGGTCGGCTCGCTCGTTCTGGTCAGCAGCTTTCTTGGGCTGACCTTTCTGACCACAATCATCGCCGGTAAGAGTCTCTTTCCCATAGTCGCTCCAATCGCTGAAACTTTCGGTGTCCATCTAGATAAGGCAGCCGGCGCCCCTCAAGTTGCAGCCAGCCCGATTGCGGTTGGTTTGTTCATTCTTACTATTCTCTACCTGGGCGCTTATTTTGCCGCCGACGCGTACCAACAAGCAATTCGCAAATCCAGATATCCAGCTGGTTTCAAACCGGACATGGGCATTACCTTTTCCGGCTCAACCAGCTTTTCTTATTTGATGCACTGTACGCTTCTTGTTGTTTGCGCAATTGCCTGTTTGTTCATCGTCAAAGTGCCGGTCAAAACGGACATCGTCATCGACTTGGAATTGGCGCCACCACCGGTGGTGATTCCGCCTCCCGTTCAAAAGCCAAAACCAAAAACTGAAACTCCCAAGGTAGAAAAAGAGCCGGTCAAGCAGCAAGTGCAGCCGGTCAAGCCGGTGCCGATCGCTGTCAAACCAGTGGAGACTCCGGTCACCGACACGCCTTCTCCTGAACCTGTAACGCAGCCTGAGCCGGCCCCTTCTTCAGGCACCGGCACGCAAGGAGCAAGCAGCGGAACAGGCAGCGGAGACACAGGAGCCGGTGCAAGCGACGAAATCGACCTGACTGATTATGTCGCCCAGATGGAGAAAAAGATTCGCAAGAGCTGGTTTCCTCCGAAGGGCGAAGAGACCAAAAAGATCATTCTGAAGTTCAAAATCAGCAGCCAGGGTGTCGTATCATCCGTTCGCCTCAAGGCATCTTCCGGCATCATGATGGCTGACGAAGCGGCTATGACTGCCGTCAAGACAGCGTCTCCTTTTGCGCCATTGCCTAAAGGTGCTCCGGACCCTGTCGAAATTCTCTTTACCTTCGACTACAACGTTTTCAACGGCAAATAGCTATTTACACCCGTAGCCGGCGCGTTGCACGCGCCGTTTTTTGCCGCGTGGAATACAGCTATTTTCTGCCGCGTGCAACGCGGCTGCTACGATTTCTGGTTGGCGTTACGATTTCTGTTCATACGAAATGGGCAGGGGAGACGCAGCGCGCCTCCCCTTTTTGTTCCAGATTGTGCGTCGTCTCACTTCTGGTTTAACTTACATATTTCCGTCAACTAAAAGTTGATTCCGCCATCGGCTGCAATCGTATGTCCGGTCACCCAGCGTCCGTCGTCAGAGGCGAGGAAAGCAACCACAGCTGCGATATCTTCCGGCTCACCCAGTCTGCCCAGCGCTGTCTTTTGGATGAAGACTTCTTTCAATTCCTCAGGCACGCCTGCGTTGAACATATCTGATATGGTGGTTCCGGGGGCAACGCCGTTGACAGTAATCTTGCGCGGCCCAAGTTCTTGAGCCCACACACGTGTCAACGTGTCGAGCGCTGCCTTGGTGGACGAATACACGCTCGAACCTGCCAAGGAAATCCGTGCGGCACCGGAAGAAATATTGATGATGCGTCCGCCGTCGGCGAAGTTTTTCAATGCAGCGACTGTGGTGGCAATGACGCCCTTCACATTGACGCCGTAAAGATAGTCGACGTGTTCTGCAGTTACTTCGGTGATCGGGAGCGACTCGTGAACTCCGGCATTGTTGACCAGGATGTCTATTTTGCCTAATGTTTTGCCGATTTCTGCGACTAGGTTTTTGCTGCCTGCTTCGGACGAAACATCTGCCTGAAAGGCTACTGCTTTCGAGCCAAGCTCGTTGATTTGCTGGACCACCTTATCGGCGGCGGCTTTATTGCTGTTGTAATTGACGGCGACGGTGGCGCCTTCTTCGGCGAGTCGCAAGGCAATAGCTGCTCCGATTCCTCTGGAGCCCCCTGTTACCAGTGCTATCTTTCCGGCCAGGCGCTTAGCACCTGCGGTTTTCGGTTGCTGCTGAGTCAAAGTCATGATCTGCTCCTTCTTCTGGTTTGATGATTAAACACTAAGTACTTCTTCCTTCCATTAAGGCGCAGTCGATTGCAAACTTTCTTGATCTGCTCCTGACTTTTTGCTTCGTGCTGCGCCTGTTGGGTGATGCTGCTCGGCTCTAAATCTAGGCAGCCTGAGCCTGAGTCTGAGCGACTTTTGCCGAAGTAAAGACAGGCTCTACTCTTTCGAGCGTTGTTGCGGCTCTGTGTGCGATGTAAGGATTTTCGTCATTCTGCAATTTTTGCAGTATCACATGCGGTACCGCGTGATGCTCGGCCAGGGCATAGCGCACATCTGGATTTTCATCTTCGGACAGTTCGGCAAGCAGCATATCGGTGATGGCGGGATTGTATGCCAGAGCAACGCGCACTTCCGGACTTTCGTCGTGGACAAGCTTGATCAGCAAGCGCAAGGGCGTTCTCGGATTTTCAGCGATTCTTGCTCTTATGTGTGCATCCTGCGACTCGGCGAACTCTTCCAAAAGCTGCACTGGAGCGCTCGGATTGCCGGCGAGGAGATATCGTGCTTTTGATGTAAGACTGAATAACATGGTTAGGTTACCTCGATGTGTTCGGTCTGCCCTGGCTGTAGGACAGGGATTCAGGGGGTGGTGTAGTTGGTTTTGCGTATTGGTGGGGCTTGGTTGTCTGGCTAGTTGGGTGGGCTAGCTTTGTTGGTTGGTTGGTTTGATCTGTTTTTTCTATTCTTTCTATTCTTTCTATTCTTTCTATTCTTTCTATTCTTTTTTGAGAACCAGCTCGAATATCAGGTCAATGAAAACATCCAGCGGTTCTGTACTCTTGATTGTTTTTGCACGCATCATTGCTCCTTCCCAGCTGGACAAGAACAACTCTGCAAGCACTTTCGGGTCTGCGGATTGTGTTAGTTCGCCAATCTTCTGACCCTCTTCGATGCAAGCGGCGAACTGATCCCGCCACTTTGTCATAACCTCTGACAATACTTGTCTTAGTGCTTCGCTTTGATCGGACATTTCTTGACTGAGGTTGCCGATTAGGCAGCCTTTGCGGCAATTAGATGCGCGCATACATTCACGCTTGTTGATGCAATAGGTGCGCAGTCTTTCTTTTGGACTCAAACTTGCGTCATTGAGGATCGGTTTTAAGTACGCAAGAAAATTGCTGTCGAAGTATTCGATGATGGCGACTGCGAAATCTTCCTTGCTGTCGAAGTAGTGATAGAAAGAGCCTTTTGGTACGCCGACTTTGGATAGAACTTCCTGAATACCGGAATTTGTGTATCCCTTTTCTATCATCACATCGGCTCCGGCTTCAATTAGAACTTGCCTGGTGTCTGGTTTGTTCAATACTTTGGCGCTCATGGCTCTCACTCCCTTTCTTCTCTTATTAATAGACCGGTCGTCTACTAGGCCGCATAAAAAACATCATTTGCCAGCTCGGGCAATTGGTCTCTGTGCACTCTGTTCTTTTCGTCTCTGAGAATGTGGGCGACCCACAACCAGCGGAGATTGTCCGCACTTGCTTGAATGTCAAAGCTTGTATCTAAGAAGCTGAAGTTCTCGGGTGCGTCCGTTTGATGCATTTGAAACATTGTCTTGCCCTCTGGCTCAAGTGATTCCGCTTTGATAATAGACCGGTCGTCTATTTCTGTCAATTAGAAAATTGAACTTGTTTTCCGGCCTTGTAACTTCTCTTTGCTGTAGATAGTGCCAGTCTTTTCGGTGTTGCTTTGATCGCTGCGGGAGCGTATCTGGCTTTATAAACAGGGATGAAATCTTGCACTAGCGCGTAAATAAGCATGCTGCTCGTTATCAGTGTCATCGGATAGACAACCATGAACGAGATTGGATCTTGCTCTACGGCTTTGTACAGGATGTCGATTATGTTGAATATGTCTCCAAAACTCATTTGCCTGTCCTCGTCGGTATGTATTCATAATAGACCGGTCGTCTAGTTTTGTCAACCCTTGAGCCAAATTTCCTGAAAGTCACTATTTATTGGGTTTTTGTGGCTGGGAGTGAGGTCGTCACGGTTCCTTTTGGGATACCCTTTAGCCCTGCTCGATTTGGTTAACTAACATGTTAGTTAGTATATGTCAGTCCGTCCGAATCTGTCAAGGGTCTGCGCAAAACCGCCGTGAAGCTCCGCCACTTGGGCGGTTCGGCTTGAGATGTGCGCCCTGTGGGTTACTGTTTTGAGCAACCGACCTGCCGAAATCTGCATATATAAGGATTGCGCTGTATCAGTTGTATCATTACCCGTATGAATAGCCGGCGCCTGTTATCCACTATTCTTTGTGCTGCCTGGCTCGCTTGCTGCATGCCGGCAAAGTCGTTTGCACCGACCTGGGCGGAATTGATGACGGCAGGGCGCAACGCGCATATGGTCGGCAATCTCGATGCCGCCAAAGAGTACCTGAAGTCCGCATTGAAGCAAGCGCAAAGCGAAAACAACGATGCCATGCAGGCACAATCCTATTTATGGTTGGGGCGCGTTTATGAGTCCACCGGTCAGTGGGATTTTGCAGAGCAGATGCTTGCCAAAGGCAACGCGATTGGAATTAAGGCCAAAGCGCTAGATCCGGAAATAATGATCGCGCTCAGGCATGAATTGGAAAACGCGCTGCATAAGCAGGGAAAGGAAGATGCTATCCATTCACTGCGTCGATCTGCCGGCAACAGAGAGAATGAATTCATCCGAGAATTCAAACCGAATTTCTTGATGCGCGGTCGCGAGTATTACGCGGACAAGAATTTCAAAAAGGCTGAGTCTGCTCTGCAAAAGGCGCTTCAGGGCTATAGGGATGCAAACGAGACAGAAATTCCGCAAGTGATGATGTGCATCGATATGCTCTATCAGATTTATCGTGACGAAAAAGAATGGGGAAAGGCTGAGCATGTAATCGACCAGGGGCTAGTCGATCTTCGCCGCCGCCGAGCCTCAGGTAGCGAGTACAGTTTGAAGGCCGCCAATCTTTTGTTCTACAGAAGTTCTATATATGATCTGCAAGGGCGATCGAAGGAAGCAGTTGCAGAAGCGGATAAGGGATTTGCGATTTACAAGAATTTGAAAACTGATCCGCAGGTGATTCAGACTCTATTTTTGAAGTGGGATTTGACCGGCAAGGTGAAGGAGAGCACCAGATTGCGCGAGCACTATGCCAAAATTGCCGCCGGACTGCCGAAGGTGCAGAAGTCCGGATGGGTTGAATATCCAGAGGAAGAGCTTAAGGGTCTGGAGAGAAAGAAGTAGTATGCGAATTATTTTGATTCTATGCGCTTGAGTTTGTCTAGAAGATCCTGTCCTTCCAGCCTCGCGCATACTTGTTTATAAAGCAAAGCACCGCCGATGGTGACTGCCACATTTAAGAAAGTGTCGATTGGCACAATCAAGATGCTTGATGCGACGGCGATAATCAAATACTTTAATGCGTTCTGCGGCAGTATCAGTTCAAGTGGTACAGCCACAAGTGTGGGGGCGATCGTGGCGAAAAAAATACAGGCCATGACCGTAGAGTAAACAAAAGCATAGCCCTTGTCTTGATAAAGCAAGGTGCAGAAGCGAACAAAAGCCTGCTTGAGCGAAGTTTTCTCAAACACAAGGATAGTCAGATAGAAGAGATTCAATACTATGATCCAGATGAACGGCAAGAGAAATGCGAATTCGACTGCGCTAAGAAAAACGCTCATGAGCATCAATGGACTATGGAGATCTCCGCCGCTGGCGACTTTCCCAATTTTTGAAGAAACGAAAGACAAAACATCCAGGGACGCTTCAGTAAAAAATACAGGCTGAGCCAGAAAGAGGATCATCCACATCTTCTTTTGAGCTTTCCTCAAGGCTTCCTCTAAGGTTTCAGCAGCATTGGCGAGGAAAAGCAATAGAGCGAACTTTCTGATAGCCAACTCCCAGATGCTAAGGTAATTGACAATCAGACCCAGTGTAATAATCCAGAATGAGACATTGGCGGGAAAGTTGCGGTCGTAAGTATCGGGGTCCCAACACATACAAAAGAAAGCCGCCCAGTATACGATCATAGGCACGATCTGGAAGCGAATCATGGGCAGCCAATTGAGCCTGGCAATCCTTATGGCACGACCAACAAGATCCGACGCTGTCAGCGGTTCATCAGGTATTTCGATTTTGAGGACTTTGCTTTCCACGCCTGGACAAACCGTTGGTAGACCCCTTAGTCTCTCACAATTTTATTACCAGTCGAGTTTTGATCACTTATTGATTTCTCCGGATTTGTAGAGCCACCGATCGTTTTCCTTTACGAAAAAACTCTTCTCTCCAAAGGTAGCGTCAGTGCCGCCTTGCCGCAGATGGGCAGTGAAAGAGACTGTTGCAGTTTTCTCTCCGTCTATGAATTCATCGATGGTCAAATGATCGAAATTTGTCGATCGAGAAAAAGTCTCAATGCTCTCTTTCCATTTCTGTCGATCGTTTGAAAATTCCGGATGATCTTTGTGCGTAGTGTCAATCATATAGTCTGTCAAACCCAGAGCATATGCGGCAAAACGAGAGCGCATCAGATGTAGCGCGTCTTCTGCCGGCGTTCCATCATGATAAGGTTTGCAGCATTTGTGATAGAGCGCTTTGCTCGCGCAGGGGCATCTTTCGAATTTGCTCATCCGAATTTGCTCATTCGACCGTCAACATCCTGATTACTTGCCGTACTGGCTTTCCATCTGCTTTTCCAATTCGGACATATTGCCCGAACCAGCGGGCGCGGCTGGTTTTGCAGCAAATGGCGAGCCGGCTCTGGGCGCACTGGCCTTTTGTTGCATTCTGCCCAGAATTCCTCCCGGCATGCCGCCGGACATGCCCATTCCCGGGCGACCCATTCCGGACATTCCCATGCCGCCGGGCATACCCATGCCCATCCCAGGGCGCTTCATGCCGCCCATCATGCTGCCTAACATGCCACCGCTCGCCCCCATTCCGTGGGACATCTGCTGGCGCTTCATGTTGTTATTAAAGGCATTATCTTGCTGCATCATCTTTGCGAAAAGGCCGCTCTGCATGCCCATTCCCGGTCCTGGCCCGCCACCCATGCCCGGCATCATATTCGGTGCCCCGCCCGAGCGTTTTTGCATCAGCTGCATAAGCGGACCAGGTCCACCGCCGGACTGCATTCGGGACATCTTTTGTTTCATCAGTTGCAGCATCTGCGCACTGCCACCGCGGTTTCCCATTGCGGCATAGCCACCCATGTTACTGGGGCGACCGCCTCTCATCATATTGGCATAGCCCGGCATGCCGCTGGCGCTACCCGCCGGCCGGCTGCCGCCCGTCGTATAGGTGGGGCGCTTGCCCTGCTCGAACTGGTTGAGCATTTGGGACATTTTTGCCTGGCTGTTGGCTGATTGCGCCCAGGCCGCACCCTGGAGGTCCAGTGGGAGTGACAGGACCCCAACTGACAGACTTACGGCTAATCCCAGACGACTGGAAAACAGGCTGTGTCGGTGCTCTCGAGTATTGGAGTTCATCTTGGCTCTTTTATAATCGGTAACTATAGTGGTTGTTCCCCAAAACAGTGTTTTTACCCTGTTTTGCATACCGGCTTTGTGGCAACCTGTGGGCTAATGGGTAAGAAATGTGAGACTACCGAGCTGTGATTCGACAATGACACGCTTCAAGATTGCAAGCATCTTCGCCGCCATGATTTTGTGTTTCCTTGTGACAAGTCAAAGCGCGTTTGCTGCATCGATCGACTGGCGAACCGATATTGCAGCCGCCGCAGCAGAAGCGAAGAGCAGCAATAAATTCATGTTCGTCGAAGTATCGGCGCCCTGGTGTCCGGCCTGTCGGCGTCTGGAAAAGCTTATGGACAGCAAGAAAATTGCTGAATGGACGAATCCGCACTTTGTTTGCGTTCATCTCAGCGCCGATGCTCCCGGTGGAAAGGCACTATTAAATAAATTTGGCATGCACGGCATTCCAGCACTGATTGTTTTTACTCCCGACGGAAGAATTAGCGACAAAATGTCGGGAGGTCCATCAGATGTTGAAGGATTCAAATATTTCCTGACGAAACTGGCAGGCGGAGAAGCAGCACTTGCAAATGCCGGAAGCAGTGGTCGTGCCAATTCGGCATTCCCGGCACAGTCCGAACAGGAATGGAGCAACGGTACTGCAGGCGGTGGCAGTGGTGCTGCAGACGCTGCCGGTATCCCACAGCAAAATACTTTCCAGCAAGGAAGTTATCCACAACAGCCACAGCCAGGCTATCTGCAACAGCCGCAGCAAGGCTATCAGGCACCGCAAAATTATTTACCCCCGGCGCCATATCAACAGAATTCTCAGCCATACCCTCAGGCGCAAGGCGGATATCCTGCCAGTCCCATGAATGGTTCTGCGACACAACAGCAGTATCCACAGCCTGTAATGCAATGGCAAGGTCCGGCACCTAATAATCCACAGACAAATCAGTTTCAACAGCCGCCCCAGAACCAATATCAACAAGGGCAACAGCAGTTTCAACAGCAATTCCAGCAGCAGATGTTAGGTCCGAGGGTACAGATAAATCCGATCGGAGGCCCAAATCAGTATCCGTTGCAAAATCAGTACGCGCCGATTCAGAACGCAGCGCCGACTCAGTACGCGCAACCAAATCAGTACGGACAACCTGCTCAGTATGCGCAGCCAAATCAGTACGCGCAGCCGAATCAGTTCACGCAGCCGAATCAGGTTCCGCCGCCACAGCAGCGGTGATGCTTAATGTCTAATGGCAGCCGTGCTCCCTACTGTTTAGCGGTAGCGGTGGGTCGCACAGTTTGAAGATCCAGTCCACACCCGGCGTCGGCGTGGTGAATCACGACACTTCCGTTGATATCTTCCTTTGAAACTTCGATGGTTTCTGTATCGTCCTGCGTTTTGTCGCTCTTCACCTTCCACCCTTTTTTCGGCAGTTCGGCGGTGTAGAAGTCGCGCACCGTGCTGGCGACGACAGGCATGTCGAAGAGCGCCGTCACCGTATGCATTTCAGGGCTAAAACCTCTTTGCCGATCTTCTTCCTCGAGTTGAATCATCCTGCTTGCTTCGTGCACAGGCAGAAAGTAGTCCGGCAGTTGTGCCCTTTTCTCAGTCTCGTGTCCGCCATTCGGGTCCCAACTCACAGTTGTCGATGACATGTTGCCGTTGGTCATCCAATTTCCGAACCAAAAAACACCGATCAGCGGTACCACGACCCACTGAGCTTCTTTCGGCAGCACTCTTAAAAACGACATACGATTCCTCGCGTGTTGGACACCAGCCACATTGATTCCGAGGAGTTTCCCAATGCATTATTCCTCGAATTACTCAGATGTATTCTTTGATTTGAGATAAAGTTATACTGGCGCGGATCGCAGTTTCTATGCGGATATACAGAGCGAAGTTGCAGGGCGGGAGATAGCGAATGAACATACTTGGTATTCTGATCACTGTCGTTGTAGTAGCGATTGTGATTATTGTTCCATCCCTTCGTATATGCAACGAATGGCAAAGGAAGGTGGTGTTGAGGTTGGGTCGTTTCGCAGGAGTGCGAGGACCGGGCGTTTTCTTCTTGCTGCCGTACATTGAAACGACACCATATACGGTGGATATGCGCACAATCACCAGCAGTTTTACCGCCGAGCAAACTCTTTCGCGTGACAATGTTCCTGTCAATGTCGACACCGTAATTTACTGGCGAGTGGTAAACCCGGAGCTTGCTGTTCTTGCGGTGGCGGACTACATGCAGGCGGTCATGGGTGTTGCGCAAACGGCGATGAGAGACATAATTGGAAGAAACGATTTGAGCCAGGTGTTGTCTGACCGATCAGGGATCGACGCATCAATGACGGAGACTCTGGACAAACAGACTGAGCCCTGGGGCGTGAAGGTTGAGTCGGTTCAGATGCGCGACATCAAAATTCCGGACGCTCTGCAAGATGCGATGAGTCGCGTGGCGCAAGCGGACAGAGAAAGCCAGGCGCGGGTTGTACTTGGGCAGAGTGAAATTTTGGTGGCACAGAAGTTTGCCGACGCTGGAAAGGTGTATGGAAATAACCCAATGGCACTGCACTTGCGCGGAATGAACATGCTCTACGAGGTGATGAAGGCTGGCGGAACGGCGACGGTAATTGTGCCGTCATCGGCGGTAGAGAGCATGAGCTTTGGTGGTATATCCGGTATCACTGCTCTGTCGGAAATGCAGGGCAAGCCTTTTAGTGGGCCGAAGACGTAATAGAGTTGCGTGGAAAATAGTGAGCTGATTGGTGCAGTAAAAGTAATATTCGAAAACGGTTTCTATCTCAATGAATGCATATGTAATTGGATTTTTGGTCATGGTGGTGACATCCGCCCTTGCTGTAGGCGGATTGATCTTAGTCAGGCGGACCGTCAGTGTTGACACACTCAAGACCTTCAATGAAGTCGCCGGCAATAGTTTTCAGGTTGTCGGCACTTTCTATGCGGTATTGCTCGGATTGATCGTTGTCGATGCGATGAATAATATGTCTGACTTGCGTGGTGTCATCGAGCAGGAAGCAAATGCTTTCGCTGATATTTATATTTTGTCTCGTGGTATGCCACAGCCAACACAGAAGAATGTTCAGGCGCTCGCCGTTTCATACGTCGATGCGGTTATAGACGATGAATGGGATGCAATGAGGCAGAGAAAAGTAAGTGCCAAGGCAATCGTTTATATGAACAAGCTTTGGAACACTCTGATCGATTTTAAGCCGGCCGCAGAAGAGCAGAAGGACATCCGGCAGATGTGCCTGGAGCGCATTTCCGACGCGGGTGATAGTCGGCGCTCTCGATTGATCACCAGCGCGCACGGAGTTTCTACTGAATTGTGGACGGTGCTTGTGGTCGGCGGTTTACTGACCTTGAGCTTCTCCTATTTCTTTGGTCTGCCAAGTTTCATTGGTCAGGCGCTGATGACCGTCGTAATCGCCAGCACGATGGCGCTGAATGTTTATCTCGTCTTTCTCTATGGCTATCCATTTTCAGGCGCATACTGCGTACAGCCTGACGGTTTTGTTCTGGATCGAATCATATTTAAAATGAGAGCTTCCGGCAAAGACGGCATTCCGGATTTGGAAAAAGTCGATGTGGAAGAGATCATAAGGGTGAAAGGCAAACTCTAGGCAACCTGGCAATTATTTATTGAAAGGTCGGGAACCGGGGGATGTCTGCCGCGTCCCACATGGGGTAACTCAAATGGCTCTTAAGTGTGAGCTATTTCGCCCGAACTCCTGGAGGAGCCTCATGACTACTGTATTAACTCGGCGCGTTTTGGTAGGACTGACCCTGTTGTCCATAGCCAGCCCACTAGGCGTCTTGGCTGACGATGACCATGATCGTCATCACAACAACGGAAACGACAACCAGAACTGGCATAACAACGATAATCACCATTACAACGATAACCACCACGGGAATCAAGATAACAACCAGCAGTGGCATAAGAATCAGCAAAGTTGGCATCAAGACAACCACCACGACAGAGACAATTGGAACGCCCAGAACAATTTGAACCAACAAAACGAAAAGCTGGCTGAGAAGTACCAAAGACAGCAAAACCACAACTACCAGAAAGCTGCTCAAGTCTACGACCGCAGCCATTGGCAAACCAACTACGGCAACAACTGGAACGATCAGCGCGAGTGGTACGCCCACAACATGCGCAATATCCAGCGCCGTCAAGCAAATGAGAATCAGCGCCAGCTAGAAGAACAGATGCGCCAGCAATACCTGATGTACAACAACAATAACTACAATGGACCATACGGTTGGGATCAGTATTCTGACCCGCGCTTCCTCGACTATTTGCACACCAGCAGACCGAATCTGCTCACCACGATTCGTTCCATGGTCGGCATGTAAAATCGCCAAATAGAATCCGCATATAGAGAAGCTCTTTGCTGGCAGCCCAGGTTGTCAGTTTGAAGAAGGGAAACTATCAACTGGGGCAGGAAGCAATTCCTGTCCCGGTTCTGTTTTCAATTTCGTTTGATCTAAGCCGCGCTTGAGTTTTAGCGGCTTTTGTCCGTGGTTTAAGATAGGATGTGTAGAGTTTTCCTGGGTTGGCAAGCATAGACAGATGAATACAAAGCGATTGGCGATTGTGGCAATATCTCTGAGCCTTCTTTGCTCCTCAATCGGCGTGGCGCCGGTGCAGGCGCAATTTCTCAAGAAGCTCTTGCAGGGCGCTTCTCAGCAAAATCAGTACCCGACCAACCAGTATGGCGAGCCCTATCAAAACGGATATTCAGGTATGGGCCAGCAGTTTAACAGCGGTTTTTCACCATTCTCCGGCGGCAACCAGTCGTTTCAAGGTATGTCCTCAGGCAATTTGTCCGACAATTTGGACTCGCTAGATTCCAGTGCCGACAAAGTGTCGAATCGCATACAGAAATTCTTGCAGTCGACCGGTCGCTGGGCTCCGCAACCCAGGGGCAATGACATGCAAGTTTGCACAGCAATGCAAGCGTTCAAACAACAATTGGGTCAGGTGAAACGCAGCGCTAATAAAAATATGACGCCGCAGTTGCAGATGCAACTCAACCAGTTGCAGCAGTCGGCGAACAATCTGGTCAGCAGCATGCAAGTGGCTGGTTTTGACCCTGGCACTCAGGGGCAGGCGCAGATGTTGCGCGACAATGTCAGCCAGATGCTGGCGATGTCGAGCATCACCCCCGGTGGCAATCCGCAAAACCCATTTTGGAATATGGGTCAACAGTATCCGAACAGTTTTGGCAGTCCGATGCTGCATATCAATCAAGGCGGCCGCGGACAGCTCACCGTAATGGGACAGCAGTACATGCGCTTTCGCGATGTTTCAATTGAAACAATTGACCCTGTGAGCAGGCGCGTGCGTGTTGCCTTGTCCGGCGGACGCGATGGCGTTATCTTCTCCGGACCAATCACTCAACAGACCATGAACGGAGTGACAATTGCCATTGATACTTCGGATAAAGGCGCAGCCAATGGCGTGCTCAATATCAGTTTTGTATCAAACGGTTCGGTCGGCATGATTAATTCGACCGGGCAAATGAATGGGCAAGGCTACGCCATTCAGTTTAACGGGCAGTAGCGGGCGACTGGGCGGCTTTCGAACAAGGAAACTGAGTGTAAATCCAGCTTGAAAGCGGGTTACGCCCGCGCTCTCAATCAGTTAAAATTGACGAATGACCTTAATGAATAACCTCTTGGGCAAATCGCACAGAACCCGCCGCCCCGGCGTCGTTCTGCCTGTTGCGCTATCGGTGGGTTTCACCGTAGCCTGTTTGGGGTTTTCCAGCCAAACTCCTGCATTTTCGTCTGTTTACTTTGATTTGCAGGATCAGTGGACTAAGACCTTCAATGACGGAGTGACAGCCCTCGACTCCAATCTCTATGGAAAGTCAGAGCCCCTGCTCAAAGAGTCAGTGTCGCTTGCCGAGCGCTTCGGCGCCGGTGACCCGCGTTATCCGAAAAGTCTGGGAGAGCTGGGGCGGCTATATACGATACGCCGCAGGTACTCGGAAGCAGAGCCGCTCCTGGAGCAGCAATTGCACTTCACTGAAGTTCAGCAGGGCAAAAACAGTGGCAAAACAGTGCCCGCCGTAGGCTCATTGATCAAGTTCTATCTGATGTACGGAACCGCAAGTAAAGCGGACCCACTCGCCGATGAATTGCTCAATTTCTTTGATGGAAAGATGCGCGAAGATGCGGAAGCGAATGCAGAAAGAGCGAAGTCGCAGAAAGGAAGAGTGCTGACTGCCTGGGCAGGCACCGCGCCGCCTGGGGAGCACATTCCGCGCATTGAGTGGGCTGTCACTTGCGATCGACTTGGTGATGTTTATCGATTGAAAAAGAAGTACGCGATGGCGGAGCGCTTCTACAAAGCCGGGCTCGACATCAAGGTCACCGTAATCGGCAAAGAACACATGTCGATGGCTGTCAGCTATGACAATCTCGGCATCCTGGCCATGGACAAGGAAGAGTATGCGGACGCCGCCGAGTATTTCAGGCAGTCGCTTGAAACCACGCAGAAGATCATGGGGATGGGCGATCCCGATACATATTCGCGATTGGACCGCCTGGCGCGGGCTCTAATCAAAGATAAAAAATATGATGAGGCGGAGAAGACTTACCGTCTCGCGCTTCAGCTGTGGCACGACGAACCAAACACTGGAGGTGCCACGGCGCGCTGCTTGTATCAACTTGGATCGATGTATTCGGATCAAGGCAGATTTGGGCAAGCGGCTAATACTCTCAGTCGCGCACTCAACTTGTCGATCAAGTCGAGCGGGCCACTGGCGTATGCGAATGTTCCCTATATGCGAAAGCTTGCTTATGCACTCTATTATTGTGGACGGCGCGGTGAATCCGATGGCTTAAAAGCGCGCGCCAACTGGCTTGCGGCTGGTATGGACGAACCGGTGCCAGCGAAGCCTGCTGAGAAAACTGCGGCTGAGAAAATGGCGCAGGCAGAGGCGGCGAAAACGTCTGGAAAGGCAGGAAAAACTGATAAGACTGCGAGTTCTGAATCAGGCGAAAAAACTGCCAAAGGCGAAAAATCCGACAAGTTGGATAAGTTTGGCAAGATCGCTAGCGACAAAACGGCGAAAGGCGATAAAACCGGCAAGGGTGCAAAGACGGATAAAACCGCAAAGGCAGCCCAGCCTGAGCCGCTTTCGATGACCGATCAAGCTATGAAAATTTGGGATGCTGAAATGGCAGCGCATGCTGCGCAGGAAGCGAAAGAAAACGCAGCGAAGGCGGCGGAGAGTCCTGCAAGTGCTGCAGATGGCACGCAAGCGGAAGGCGGCGCGAAGGTTGGAGACGGCACGAAAGTAGACAACGGAACGACGCCTGTGATGGTCGAAAAAGCCGCAAGCGGAGAAAGGAATGTACGAGGAGAAACCGGCGCCGGCAGTGAGAAAACTGCGAGCGACGTGAAGCCACCGCAGGTTGAGAACGCAAACAAATTTGTACAACCCGCAGCGGAAAAGCCGGTGGCGGAACAACCTGCAGTGCAACAGCCAGCAGCGCAACAGCCTGTAGCGCAACAGCCGGCAGCGCAACAACCTGCGGTGCAACAGCCAGCAGCGCAACAGCCTGCATTGGAACAACCAGCGAAAGCAGAGCAGCCCGGGATATCAGAGCAGGTGCCGGCAGGACACGCACCGCTACCAGGGCAAGCACCGATACCAGGTCAGCCAGCGAACACCGAAACGATTCACTGATTCATAAAGCCGTTTGGCTGGATTATCCCAGACATGATTGGCACAGTACCCCGCGTGGAATACAGGGGCAATGACAGTCCCTGGGGGTGGGTTCCATGGTCTTTTCGTCATCGTTCTGGACCATTCAAGTTAAGTCATCCAATTTCGCTGTAGTGGTGAAGGCGATGCGCGCTGCAAGTGTATACCCAGCGTATGTTTGTGAGCCGGTAAACGGTTGGATTAGTATCTTTGCAAAGGAAAAAGCCGAAAACGTTTTCCATGCGGAGAAAATTTCTCAGCACATCGACGCTCCAGTCTTTTCTCTCAATTGCTTCGACAGTGACGTAATGGATTACCACGCTTTTGAAAACGGCGTGCAGAAAGACGAATTTGAATCCGATCCCAATTATGGCGGACTGAGCACCGCGCCTCCCAAGGGTGGCAATGTGGAATACATCATGTCGCTGGCAGTGCCGGGCACAACCACTGAGTGTGTCGAAAACATTTTTGCTGGGCGGATTCAAGAAGCGCTTGAAGAGTTGGGTTTAGCCGAAATGGGCGAAGGAGCGGCAGCCATTGAGGCAGCCGGTGTGTCCATGATTCAAGAGAATCTCAAAGGCGCCTCACTAGCGCAAAAGGCTCTCTGGGGCGGCATCATGCTGCTCGGGAAATTGAATAAAAACTCGGCGAAAAAGAAAGGCTATGATGCGCCCGCGTATGGTGGAGACCTGTACGGTCAAGCCATCGCAAAAGTATTGGGCATTTCTGGCGCTCAGTTGGCAGAGTATCCGGACTTTCAGTGCCTCGGTTGCATGGATAATGACGACAAGCTCTGCGACCATCGCACTGCGGAAGGACTGGGCAGGCGGCAGGCGAATGGTCCCTTGTCCACTAAGGATGTTGACGAACGCGATGATGTTGACGAGGAAGACGACGACGATCTTAGCGATCTCGATGAAGACTGCGAGCTCACTTTTCACTTGATTAAAGATTAGACTGATTTTTTCGGCAGCACATTCCAAGCGCGGAAATCAAAAAGAATGGATCAAGACCTGCAGCAAAGAGCACTAAAGAAGGTGGGGCAACTTCACAATTTTCTTTTGCTTGGTTTGGCCAGTAACGCAATTTATTTAGTAGCCTTGCTCTTGTTCATCCTTTTTGATCCGAAAGTTCCAGACTTCATCACTATTGACCATTCGATCTTAAGGGGAATAGCGGCCTTCTTTTTGGTCATGTTTGCATTGGCATGTGCGCAATCGGTACATCTGTTGTGGCTCTCAAATAAAGCGCGCGCCGCGTTAAATGGAGGGCGGGCGACGGATGGAGTTTTGCTTGCGCAGTCCTGGGTCTCCTGGCCGGTTGGCATGCCTGCTTGTATTGTGGCAGAGGATGCAAGCTCGAAGTCGCGCAAGCTGCGTTATTTTGCGGTGATTCCGCTCGATCTCGGTAAGTATGTGCGCGGACTTGCTAATCTGAATTCTCAATCTTCTGACTCCTCAGAACTTCGCATTATGTGCGATGCCGGCACTCGCAAGCCTGTTTGTCTCGTTGGAGAGGAACAGTCATTTATCGTTTGCTGGAACGTGCCACGATGGGCACTTCTTCGAAAGATTGATGACTAGGTAGAAGTTGTTGTTGAACTCCACTCCTTGGATTATCTTGGCTAGATTGGTTGCAGCTAACCTTTGGGTGATCCCCAAGGTGCTGCTTGACAGCCTGGATGCTCAGTGTCTTTCTCGTAAACGTTCAGCCTGTGGGCTTTTGGGGTTGTTTATTACTATTAACGATTGAAACGCCGGAACAGCCCCGGCGGCATGGCGTCTGACACCTGTGGTAACATGAATAACCCATCTGCCCGTAGCCCAGCTGGATAGAGCGCATGGCTACGAACCATGAGGTCGCAAGTTCGAATCTTGCCGGGCAGGTATATTAAGATGTTCATGAGAAGCGGCTTTCAGAGATGTGAGCCGTTTTTTATTGGGGTAGGAAAAACCATCCAGGTGTAGTGTGGGTGTAGTTTGAAACCTCAAAATTTGGACCACATGGTGCCGAAATCAATTCACCATGTGGTCGATTTTGCGCGTTGACAAGAATGGCACCGCGCCCGAATTTGATGACAGCGAACAAGGTACAGCAGTTGACTTGACGCTGGGCTTGCGTCCGCTAGGCTTGTCGCCGGGCAGCCAGGGAAGCGCCGCTTGGCAGATCGTGTTTTCGTATGCTCTAAAAGTTCGGCGCGCACACCTACTGCGGCGGCTGCCGAAATAGCGGACGGAAGCGGGTCCCGGCGTCAAGTCGAATTCTAAAGTGCAGTTGACACTATATCAGTGAAAAGTCTCTCGCCAAACAAACGCGCAATCTCAGCAAGCACTGTATATGGTGGCATCAATGATGTGCATGATTTCCCGCCGCTTTCTCTAGCTTAATCATATTGACGAATTTTCTCGTCCGAATTAACAGCAGACCTTGATGTGCCAAATAGCCGATGTGTTGCTCATGAAGGCAAGAGATGGCATACTTTTTAAACAAAATACCAAGGGTGCCTAGACTTGCTCAGTGTTGTTGATTTTTTTTGTGGTTGTGGTGGGACCAGTGCAGGATTACGTGCTGCTGGTATGAACATTCTTGCTGGAATTGACGTTGACAAGGAGTCGCAAGAAACATTCGAATCTAACTTTCCAGAAGCAAAATATATACTATCGGACATTCGACGACTGCGAACAGATTCGCTCGAAGAGTTGATTCCAAAGGATGTCCCATTGTTGTTTAGTGGCTGCGCACCTTGTCAACCGTTTTCTAAGCAACGCTCTCCAATTCTCACAACAAAAGATTCGCGAGTTAATCTTCTAAATTCGTTTGGCCGATTTGTTCGAGAATACGAGCCGTCATTAATCTTTGTGGAAAACGTTCCTTCACTTGAGGATTCATCTGTCTTCCAGCGATTTGTGCGAGATCTAGAGAGAATGGATTATTCGTGCAAGTACAAAGTGATTAAGGCTCAATACTATGGAGTTCCACAGCGTCGTACCAGGCTAATTCTCATTGCCAGCTTGGTTGGAGAAATCGAATTTCCCGAAGCAACGCATGGCCCATTAAGTGAGCAACCACACTCAACAGTTTGGGAATGGATTGGTGATTTACCTCCGATTGAACAGGGACAAGAACACCCATTAGTGCCAAACCATAGGGCTGCGTCGTTATCGAATTTGAATTTGCAGAGAATTAAGGCCACACCAGAAGGCGGAAGTAGATTAGATTGGCCGAAAAGACTTGTTCTAGAATGTCATAAAACGGATCATTCCGGCCATACCGATGTTTATGGCCGTATGTGGAAAGACTTACCAGCTGCCGCACTCACCACTCGATGCATCAGTTTATCAAATGGTCGCTTTGGACATCCAGTACAAAACAGAGCTATCTCAGTCAGAGAAGCCGCATGCCTACAGACATTTCCACGGGATTTTCGATTCTATGGATCTCTCAATTCAATGGCGAGGCAAATTGGAAACGCAGTTCCTGTATTGTTAGCAGAAACTTTCGGGATTCATCTTATGAATCACCTTCGGTCGCTCAGAGCGAGTGAGGTCGCATAATGGCTCGCTTTGTTGCAAGAGCAAGAGCCCTAGATATGCTTGGTAGGCAGCAGATTGCTGGCATTCCGA